>DRJJ01000234.1 GCA_011052255.1 Gammaproteobacteria bacterium
AACCATGAACCAGTTGCAGCGGGTGCCCCAACACACCCAGATCGCGCATACCCTGCAAGATAGCCTGTTCGGGTTCCATTGGTGTTGACAATACCTTGTGCACACGCAAGCGGCCTTCAACAGCCAACACGAAATCGGTAAATGTCCCGCCAGTATCAACGCCTAACCACATGGTTTTTGCTGCCTTGCTATTTAACTGAACCCAAATGATTCAGATATTATATGGGTACATGGGGCATGCGATATGCTTTTCCATGACCGTTGGCGGCAAGGACGCCGCCATCGAGCGTACAGGGATGTATTCACAGCGCGTCATGGGAAAGCATATCGCATGCCCCATGTACTTTTTAGTAATTACTTATTTAATTCATGCATAATAGCATCATGAATACGGAAGCAGATCTGCAAGCACGAGGCTTATGCTATCGCTACGAAGATAAAATCGCGGTCGAGGCGCTGGACATCTCGTTGCAGGCAGGCGATATTCTTGGTTTTCTGGGACCTAACGGTGCCGGTAAAACCACCACACTGAATATGCTTAGCGGCTGCCTGCGACCGGTTGCCGGCCAGATACGGCTGTGCGGCCTGGACATGCAGCGCTCGGCCCGACAGGCACGAGCCCATCTGGGTTATGCACCGGAAATACCCCCTCTTTACCCTGACCTGCAGGTACGTGAATATCTGCGCTTTACCGCACAATTACGCCGGGTAACAACCAGCCAGCTCACTGCTGCAGTGCAACGCGTACTGTCAGACTACGACTTACAGGCCGTTGCCCATCAGCGCATTGATACGCTATCCAAGGGCTACCGACAACGACTGGGCCTCGCACAGGCCATCGTTCACGATCCGGATGTGATCATACTGGACGAACCCACCGATGGCCTGGACCCGAGCCAGATACGCCGCACACGCGAATTAATCCGCACACTGGGCAAAAAACGGGCGGTACTGATATCCAGCCACAACCTGTCGGAGATCGAAGCGACCTGCACCCGGGTGCAAATTCTTCAACACGGGCGCAGCGTATACAGTGCTCGCATGGATGACTCTATAGAAGCACCCGTATCAACCCTGGTCGCGTTCCAGCAAACGCCGGATCTGCGCGCGCTCTCGGCATTGCCAGGCATTGCTTCCTGTGAACCACTGTCAGACAAACGAATCCGTCTACATCACCAGGCAGGCTTTAACACTGCTCCGCTAGTGCAGCTTTCCAGTCAGTCACAATGGGGGCTGGTTTTGTTGCAACCGGAAACCCGGGGACTTGAGGATATTTTTATCGACATCACCACCGGTCGCACGGAATATGCCGCATGATCCGCACACTGGCTGCTATGGAATGGAAACGCCTGTTCCGCTCACCACTGGGCTGGGTGGTACTCGCGGCAGCACAACTGGGACAGGGCCTGGTGTTTGTACAACTGGTCGAAACCTACCAGCGAAACCCGGCCGCGGCGGCCCACAATGGCGCTACCTATCAGGTAGCCAGTCTGGCACTTGCCAGTAGCGGTTACATCGCCCTGCTGGCGATACCACTCATCAGTATGCGCCTGATCAGCGAGGAGCGTCGTTTACACAGCCTGCCATTACTGCAGTCATCACCACTCAGTTCGCTGCAAATTGTCCTTGGCAAATACCTTGGAATCAGTGCCTACGCAATCCTGCTGCCGCTATTCAGCCTGGTCATGGCACTTAGCCTGATTGGTTCTACCCAACTGGACTTCGGACTACTTGCAACCTCAAGTCTGGGCAGCATCCTGCTGATATGCGCATACGCAGCTATCGGCCTGTTCTGTTCCAGTACCACCCGTTCACCATCACTGGCAGCCATTTCGTGCCTGACGATATTGATCCTGCTATGGAGTACCACTGTATTTCATAGCGGTATCCGTCAGCTGGACAAGCTCATGCAGCTAATCAGCTGGCCGGAACACCTGCAGCCGTTGTTGCAGGGAGTGGTAGACACTCGTAACCTGTTTTTTTTCCTGTTTGTGATCATCCTGTTTCTGGGACTAAGCGTGTTACAGCTGGAAAATCTGCGTAATCGTGGTGGGGGCGACTAATGCAGGCCAGACAAAAAAACCTTGTGCAACGTCTGCTACTGATACTGGTTATACTCGGGCTGTTTGCCCTGAGTCAACTGGCTGGCTGGCACGGTGACTGGTCACGTAATCAGGGTAATCTGCTCGACGCACAAACGATAGACCTGCTTAAACGACTGCCTGGAAAGCTTGCGTTTACCGCCCTGCTCGATGATGATGTCCGCTTGCGCGATAGTCTGAACACTTTATTTCAACGTTACAAAAAGATTAAACCTGATATTAAAATACGCCTGTTACGGGCGATTGAGCAACCCGCCCTGTTACGCAAATACCAGCTGGATCGCTTTGGTGGTCTGGTGGTTGAATATCAACAGCGCAGTGAAATACTCAAATCTGTTGATGAACCCCGCCTCACTAACGCACTGTACCGTCTGTTCCAGGAAGATGAACAGTGGCTGGTAATACTGTCGGAAAACGCAACCGAGAAGCTGATTGAAAACAGCCCTCTGGCGCTGCAACGCATGCGCCATGACCTGCAACGACAGGGCATCAACATACAAATCCTGAACAGTGATAAATTTACCACTATCCCCGACAACACCACAGTCGTGATACAACGTAGCATACTGCCAAAGCTTTCCAGCATACGTCGAACCATGCTAAAGGATTATCTGCAACGCGGTGGTAACCTGCTGTGGCTACTCGAGCCCGGACAAACTGATGAATGCGAAACCCTGCAAACGCTACTCAACATAAGTTGTTTACCTGGTACCCTGATCAGTTCACGTACTACCAAACTGGGCCTCAGTGACCCGTCAGTACTGGTACTACCGATCGGACTTACTAAACATCCCATAATGGACGGCCTGAAAAACCCCGTCATATTAATCGGTGCACTCGCTCTGGATGCCTCCCGTGCCAGCGGCTGGCAAGCCAAACCCTTTTTACAGACTGATCCGCAGACCTGGACAGAAACATCAGAGCTGGATCAACCACCATTAAAGTATGAACCCGATCTCGGCGAGCAGGCTGGCGCCCTGAGTGTGGGGCTGGTGTTGCAGCGTAGCCGTGCAAATGGCGGCATGCAACGTGTACTGGTCATCGGTGATAGTGATTTTCTGAACGACAGTTACATTGACAATGGCGCCAATCGCGAACTGACTCAGCGTATCATTCGCTGGCTGACGCAGGCCGACACCCTGATCAGCCTGAAAAGCGCAACCCTACCTGACCGTGTCATGACGCTCACCGACAGCCATGCCTGGCTGATACAATACGGCTTCCCCTACCTGCTACCGTTGCTACTGTTACTGGCCGGCACACGTATGTTCATCCGCAGATAGGCCCCATGCCCGAGCTACCGGAAGTTGAAACCACACGGCGCGGCATAGAGCCTCACATTAAAGGACAGCAGATACAGACACTGATCATCCGTGATCACCGCTTACGCTGGCCGATAAACCCCGAACTACCTGCCATACTGAAACAGGCCACCATTAGAAAGGTACAGCGACGGGCAAAATACCTGTTGCTGGACTGCGGACATGGCACCTTGATCATCCATCTGGGCATGTCCGGTAGCCTGCGTATCCTGGATGCCAGCCTGACTGCAAAAAAGCATGATCACGTTGACATTGTCTTCAGTAACGGGCAATGCCTGCGCTTCCATGATCCGAGACGTTTTGGCGCCCTGTTATGGACCACAGAAAAAGCACTGGATCATCCCCGTCTGATCGGACTTGGACCAGAGCCTCTATCCGATGCATTTAATGTTGACTGGCTACAGGACAGGGCACGAGGGCGAAAACAGGCCATAAAAACATTCATTATGGACAGCCGGATAGTAGTCGGCGTGGGCAACATATACGCCAGTGAGGTCCTGTTCCTGGCCGGTATTCACCCGTCTCGCGCCGCTGGTCGGATAGCCACTGCACGTTACACGAAGCTGGTTGATGCGATCAAGCAAGTATTATCAGAGGCCATCGCGCAGGGTGGTACCACCCTGCGTGACTTTACCAACAGTGACGGTAAACCGGGCTATTTCGCGCAGTCCCTGAATGTATATGGCCGTGCAGGACATGCCTGCAAGCACTGCGGCAAGACCATCAAGCAGCTACAACAGGGGCAGCGTTCAACATACTACTGCGGGCATTGCCAGCATTAAACATTATTATATATATGGTTTTTGTTTATCCGATACCGAATGTCATGTAAAATACCTGACTGAAACGATCAGAGGTATGGTGATGTGACTGAAATGGATAAAACATACGGCGATGAAGGCGGTTGTTCTGCCAGAGCCCCGTACGCACTCCAGGTTCTGGGAGATGATATGGAACCCGAGTTCATGGATGAGGCCATTATCATTGTTGACCCGAACGTACCCCTGTTCAACAAGGCCTATGTGGTCATCGACTACGATGGCGAAACCACCTTTCGACAGTTTGTGGTACGGGAAGAAAAACACTATCTGATCGCGCTGAAAGACGGATCGGCTGTTGAGTTAAGCAGTGAATACAACCTGCGTGGCGTGGTCACACAGCAAGCAAGAAGCCGAAAAAACGGCCTGAAAAAAGCCAGACATTATGTTTAGTATAACGATCAGGCTGTCTTTTGTACCCGCCCTTTAGTAGAACCGGTACGCAAACGGGGATAACCATACTGTCGCATCATCAGCACCAGACTCAGCAGGATAAACAGACCGTGAACCAGATTCATGCCAAGCTCGACCGGCAGGACTGACCGACCCACCCAGCTTTTCCCCAGCGCCATTAGATTCAAATAGACAATAAATAGTAATATGCCAAATATCAGCGTGGTAAAACTGTCACTGCGCGGACGTAACCGTGACATGGCAGGAGCCAGCAAGGCTAGCACCAGAATGCTGATCGGCGTGGCTATACGCCACTGTAGTTCAGCCTTGTCAAACAGAGTATTCGATGCCCATAGTTCAGAAGTATTTCTCTCGGCACGGCGTTGCAGGCGTTGCTGCAGTTCAGGAGCAGCAAGCTGCACACTATGACGGCCAAAATGCATTACCTTGTATCCGGCCTGCCCGGGAACACCGTCATAACGATAGCCATTAATCAATGTCAGCACGCGTTGTCCGGTTTCCTTGTTATCTTCCAGTTCACCCATGGGCGATGACAACAATATTGGTCGGCCATGCAGTCTCATACGAATAAAAATATTCTCCAGACCACCTTGCTCATCCAGATTTTCGACATAAATAACCCTGCCTTTCTGTTTGTTGTGCCGAAACTGTCCCGCTGTGATGCCTCCCAGTTCCAGGTCACGTTGTGCCTGGCGCAACATTTCAGCTTCAAGCTGCGAGGTATGCGGCACAACCACCAGTGACATCCAGCCAAGCAGTATCGCCAGCGGTACGGCCAGCATAAAAACCGGCTTATAGACATGAGCCGGTGCCAGCCCGCAGGCAGCCATCGCAATCAGCTCACTATCACGATGCAGGCGTCCCATGACCATCAGGATAGATATAAACAACGCGATAGGCAGTAACAGAATAACGTACTTGACTACCTTCAAGCCCAGCAGAGAAAACAGCGCAGCTCCGGTCAGATCACCGGTGGCGACATCCGCCAGATAATGAACCAGACGATTACTCAGAAAAATAACCAGTAATACCAGCACAACAGCCAGCAAGGTTATGCTTATTTCACGTATCAGATAGCGGTCAAGGACACGCATAGTGCAACCTTCATAAGCTTGATTATCATCAGTCTAACATGAACACCTGAACCTGAACGGCAATACCCTACGGACGGGCAAGTTCAGGGCGTGTTCGTAAGGTAGCCCGTCGCAACAACACCATCCACCTGCCACGATAGGGCTGAATAAACTCGTCATCCTGGTAATGTAGCTCAGGACGCTTTTTCCAGACAATGACGATATAAGCGGGTTGCTTATCTTTTAACCAATCCTTAATCTGGAACCAACTAACAACATCAACAGGCTTTTTAAGTCGCCCGAGAAACTGAAACTGGTTATGGTACTTGCCTGCAACTGCCACTGTTTGTCCATTTTCCTGCAGCGCTGCAATCCTTGTCGATATTTCATGCAGGTCAAATGCCGGCTTATACAATGTCTTCATTACACTGAATAGCAGCACCAGCGTAAACGTTATCGAACTCAGTGCCACCACCCGACTACGCGTGCGTAAACTGCGTGGTGACCAGGGCAACAGCACGGCCAGACCCAGTAACAGAATAACCACTACCGGCCATTGCGGTAATTGTTCTATCCAGGGGGGCAGCGGCCGATCACGACTAATAATCGGCGCAATAAACCAGACCAGTGCCACCAGTATAAACATCAGTGCCAGCAACCAGTGATGACTTCCTTTGACCTTGTGCTCTGCATCATGGCTGCTCATTGCCAGCCAT
>DRJJ01000235.1 GCA_011052255.1 Gammaproteobacteria bacterium
AATTAATCAGAGGTTCCTTAATGCATTGTTAATCAGAGGCACACAGGATATTAACATGACAGGACAAGCTGCCGAAATTACAGATAGTTCTCAGGCTTAATCAAATTACCATTGCTGTCTACGATGTCTATCTTGTGTTTTCTCCTGGAACACTTAAGGGCACCCTCTATTAATTATGGATAGATCAGATTGCATGCAAAATTGTTCATATCAAGGCAAGGATCGCACGTAATAGCTAGCTATTGCGAAGATTCTTAACGCAGAGATGGACGATTTTGTATGTGAAATGAATATTCATAATTAATAGAGGGTGCCCTTAAATTCGCCCCCCTCACCCACAATCTGTTTTATACTTCCAGCAACAAAGTCAACTCTGGTTAAATTACTATGAACGGGCAAAATACTTACATTGTCTCCGATCTGAACCCACCCGATGAGCTTGAAGCCGTTGCTGAAACAGCATATATGCAGATCTCTGTCAGGCTGATGAATGTTATAGTCGATGAGATTCTCATCGATAATCCCAACAAGATCGTTCGGGCCGAACACAAATGAGCCAACTACCCGACCCAACCACACTTGCGCTGGATCGCACAGTACTCGCAAATGAAAGAACATATGCGGCATGGATTCGCACTGGCCTCACATCACTTGCGACTGGTCTCGGTATCGCCAGGTTCTTATCTGACACCATGCCGCTATGGAGCATCCACACTATTGCAGCAATACTCATCCTTTTTAGTGCGGCTTCATTCTTTCTATCGGCCTGGCGCTACCAACATCTACACGTCGGAATGGCACACCTGGATGTCAAAATGATCCCTCTTTCCATAGTTAGGTTATCAAGCTCAGTGCTTATCATTTGCTCTTTTATTGCACTCATCGGCTTATGGTACATAGCACCCATCATGTGAAGACGTAATCTACATATCATGAACACACATAAACCGATTGCACCATGTACGAGGATGAGAAAGTGTCCGAGATCGCACAATCCATCCTGACAGCAGTGCAAAGTTATGAGCCAGTGCTCACAGAATATGGCCTGCTCATCATTTTTGCCGCCATCACGCTAGAGGGCCTCGGAATACCTGCTCCTGGTCAAAGCCTGCTTATCGCAGGTGCGCTATTGAGCACACGTGGGCAGTTCAATATCAGCCTGGTACTGATATCAGCCTTGTTTGCAGCATTTACCGGAAGTACGCTGGGTTATATTATCGGCAGAGTCGGCGGTAGAAAATTGCTTCTCCGTCTGCCGCTCAGCCCCTCCCGACTCAATCGCATAGATACCCTCTGTCAGCGCTACGGCACAGTACTCGTCATCCTGTCACGCTTCATCGACGGCCCCCGTCAACTCACAGGTATTGTCGTCGGCAGCCTGCAAATGCCGACTATTCGTTTTCTCCTGGCAACCAGTGCAGGAGCAGTGCTATGGGTTGGGTTTTGGGGGCTCGGTAGTTACTACCTTGGTCAGCATATTCGCATCATTGAACAGGTTTTAAAATCTGCTGCACCTTATACCTGGATTGCCACAGGTCTTTCAATCTTCGCGTTATCCGCATACCTTTTCCGAAGGCACATCCGCAAAAAGCCCCCACCCGAAAAACGCTAGACCTTACCAAACTATGTGTAGTTTCTGGGTGTGCCTGCTCCGGCCTGTCAGTGAAACACTCTTACTCCGTACCAACAGTAGATCCATTTGGCAAACAGCTGAGTTAAGAAACCTGATTAATTATGTTTAATGTTTTATCCATCCTCACTTCATCGACAAACAGGTATACTGCTTTGCTGTCATTTCCGGTAAAAGAAGACGGGATCCCTTGAGACAAACACAATGCACACCCTTGTCATCGAAGACGATATCGAAACAGCAAGCTACATTGCCAAAGGCCTGAAGGAACACGGTCATGTGGTCGATCAGGCTTCTGACGGTAAGGATGGCCTGTTTATGTCGCTGGAAAATGACTATGACATCATCATACTCGATCGCATGCTACCTGCACTCGACGGACTGTCCATCCTGAAAACCCTGCGCATTTCAGAGCGTCAGACACCCGTAATCATACTCAGCGCCCTGGGTGAAGTAGACGACAGGGTAGAAGGACTGAAGGCCGGAGGAGATGACTACCTGGTCAAACCCTTTGCCTTCTCCGAACTGCTTGCACGCATCGAAGCACTGTTGCGACGTGGCGAAATAAAACCCGATACCAGCCTGATGAAAGTGGCCGATCTGGAGCTGGATCGTCTGACCCATACAGTCAAACGGGCCGGTAAAACTATCGACCTGCAACCGCGCGAATACATGATTCTCGAATTTTTCATGCAGCATGCCGGCCAGGTCGTTACCCGTACCATGCTACTGGAGAGTGTCTGGGATTATCACTTCGACCCTCAAACCAACATCATCGATGTGCACATCAGTCGGCTGCGCAATAAGATAGACAAAGAATTCGATTCACCCCTGTTGCAGACCGTGCGCGGTGCCGGCTATTGCCTTCGCGAATCATCGGCGTAATCGCCTGGTCCATGCAACACCGTCTATTACACAGCTTCAGCTTTCGTCTGGCCTTTGCCTATATGGTGCTGTTTGGCTTTTCGGTACTACTGCTGCTGGGCTTTATCTACTGGTCGACAGCGGCCTATATGTCCAGACAGGCTGATGCCACCATTGCCGCCGAGATCACTGGTCTGTCGGAACGTTATGATATAGATGGCCTCACCGGCCTGATCAATGTCATCAACGAACGGTTGTCGCGCAAACCCACCGGCTCATCCATCTACCTGCTGACCACGACGATAAACACGCCCATCGCCGGCAATCTCAATCGCTGGCCAGGGATCCAGGCGGACAAGGAAGGCTGGTTGAACTTCCAGCTGGAAAACGCCGGCCGCGACAAGAATGAAATCCACCTGGCGCGGGCACGCAGCTTTACCCTGACTGGCGGTTTTCATCTGCTGGTTGGTCGCGACATATACGAGCTGGAAGAAACCCAGCGGCGCATTATTCGTGCCCTGATCCTCGGCTTTGTCATCACTCTGGTACTGGGCAGCATCGGTGGGATTGTACTGAGCCGCCGGGTCATGAAACGTCTCGAAGCCATCAACACTACCAGCCGTGAAATCATCAATGGCGATTTGTCGCGCCGCATCACTCTACAGCACAGCGGTGACGAATTCGATTCGTTGGCAGGCAACCTCAATGCCATGCTCGACCAGATCGAGGAATTGATGGAAGGCGTGAGACGTGTCTCCGACAGCATCGCCCACGATCTGCGCACCCCTTTGGCGCGGCTGCGCAACCGCCTTGAACTGCTGCGTGCCGAACAGGAAAAGACCCGTCAGGATCCAACCCTGGCCGAACAGGCCATAAGCGATGCTGACGGCATGTTGAAAACCTTCAATGCTCTGCTGCGTATAGCCCGTATCGAAACCCTGCACCACAGGGAGGCATTCAAAAAGATAGACCTGGGCACTCTGCTGCATGACGTGATTGAACTCTACGAACCACTGGCCGAAGAAAAGGGCCAGTCCCTTAGTCTGCAGGTGGATACTACCGTTTACATACAGGGCGACCGTGACCTGCTATTCCAGTCCATGGCCAACCTGCTGGACAATGCCATCAAATACACCCCACCGCAGGGACGCATTGAGATCACACTCGGGGAACAGGCCGAGCGCGGCTGGATCACTATTACCGACAGTGGACCCGGCATACCTGAAGACGAGCGACTGCAGGTATTCAAACGTTTTTACCGGCTTGAAAAAAGCCGCACCACCCCTGGCAGTGGGCTAGGCCTAAGCCTGGTAGCAGCCGTAGCAAGAATTCACGGCATGTCGCTGAAACTGGAAGATAACCAGCCCGGCCTTAGAGTACGTTGTGAGTTCACGACCACCCACTCAACAAACATTAACGAATCTTAATCCCCCCACCAAACCCGAACGGCGAACTGACGCTTATGTGCGCCACAGGCTGGCCCCGTGACTAGAATTAGAAGAATAAAAAACAATTTTACGGAAGTAAAATGAAATATCGATATGTAGAAGTAACCGCCCTTCTGGTAAAAGACCCGGGCATTTGATGCTGCTGGGTCATTCAGGTTTCAGACCCCTGCCATTGATTCTTTATCCTCAGAATCAGCACGGTAAATAATCCGATAGCACCAAGACCTACTAAATCCTGCACTAGAACAGGCGAGAAGAAAAAAATAAATCCGTGCCCATTTACAAGTTCGGAAAAACTCGATACACAAAATGGAATAAAAAAAAGGCGGAAAGATTCCCAGAAACGGGTACGTATTCGGTGCCAGGTCATATCCCCGGTGCTTAACATGAGCGCCACACCTACAATTCCGCCAACCCCTGATGCGGTAGCCCATAAATACAAACTGGGATCAAAGTAAAAACTCGACATCACCAGATACCATATCAGATAGCTCCACAGAATAATTTTACTTACGCTTAGCTGGGCCAAATACCTGACGATACGTGAGTTCATTTGCTTAACAGAATAGTTTAAGGACTTTCGGAAAACATTTTGGTGAGCACTCAGTCTTAAAATAACCAGTGAGAAATATGAAAGAACGTACATGAGTTATACGGCGGAATGGTACGCCTGTTGTCCTGCGTTGTACAAGTTTGCTCCATCCAGACGTCCCCCCGGTTATGATCAGGAGTGAGGTAAAAACATCTGCCATGTGGGTTCCGATCCGTTTAAACCCTGACCCAGTTCACGCACCTGACTCCAGCCACGGGCATTCAGAGAAACATCCGTCAAGCCGGAAGCTTTCCCACGCCAGATTTCGGGTACGTTGTGAGTTCACGACAATCCACATCACGAACATTAACGAATCTTAATCCCCTCTCCACCTCCAGTTAAACCCGGACAAGTTAGTATTGTCACCAAAGTCGGTATTGCAATACATGTCAATTAAGCAAACCCGGCTAATTTTTAACTGACACGAGGAAAATCACATGAACTCTACCGCAAAAATATCAGCGGCCACATTATTTCTGCTCGCAAACACGGCGTTCGGTGCCACAGCCGTGATGGCCGCTACGCCAACACCATCACAGGCACCGGCAGCAGTCACCACTGCCAACGTACCTACGGCATTGAGTCTCGAGCAAGAACAAATCCATCAGGCAGACGCCCTGGCGCAGAAAGGTCGTGAGGCCATGTCATACATTGTCGCAGCGCGCCAGCTACTTTCTCAGCAACACGGAGAAGAAGCCAATCAGTATCTTGAACAGGCCAAAGGCCTGCTGACGAAACTGAAATCTGAAGTCCCTGCAGGAGACGAAAATGGACCTGCACTGGTGTCTATCTATTCACAAATGGGTATCAAAAAAGGCGTGGAAATCACCGACCAGCTAAAACAGCAGTTGGGAAAAACTCATCTGGATGTCCTCCGTGGGAATCATAAGAAAGTCGTCGAGGCACTGAAGACTGTGGACGTCGAACTGCAGTACAGTTTTGTCGACCTGCCCGTTGTAGCAACACTTGGGAAAGTAGAATCTGCCCTTAAGTTGCTTTCCACAAAAAACACCAAAGAGGCCAGTAAGATTCTGGCTGATGCAGAAGCAGGACTGATTCACGATAGCATTATCGTTAATTCCGTAAACGAAAACCCGGTCGGGTAGACGTGCCCTGCAACACAATCAAGGAGTCATTCTAAAATGAACGCAAACATCGCACCGGCAGACCTGAAAATCGCCAGCAGCACCCACTATCAGGCCTTCCACCAGATCCGCGAGCATCTGCAACAACGCATCATCGGCCAGCAGGTGCTTATCGACCGCCTACTCATTGCACTATTGGCCAACGGCCATCTGCTGGTAGAAGGTGCCCCTGGGCTGGCCAAGACCACTGCCATCAAGGAGCTGGCGGCGGTACTGGAAGGAGACTTTCACCGCTTGCAGTTTACACCTGATCTGCTGCCCAGTGATCTTACCGGCACCGACATCTACCGGCCGGATACCGGTGATTTTCATTTTCAGCAGGGACCGTTGTTTCATAACCTGATTCTGGCAGATGAAATCAACCGTGCTCCAGCCAAGGTACAGTCGGCGCTGCTCGAAGCCATGGGGGAAAAGCAGATCACCGTTGGTCGCCATACCTATCCACTGCCACGTCCGTTTCTGGTTATGGCTACCCAGAACCCTATCGAACATGAAGGCACCTACGCTCTGCCCGAGGCCCAGTTGGATCGTTTTCTGATGCACATTCGCATCGATTACCCCGACTCCGAATCGGAATACGCCATTCTAAGACTGGCCCGCCAACAGGCCGAGCGCGAAGATACCACACCGGCGGCAACCGAACTGGTACTGAGTAAAAAGCAGATTTTTGCCGCCCGCCACGAGGTGCTGGGCATCCACATGGCTGAACCAGTGGAACAATATCTGGTACAACTTGTGCTGGCCAGCCGAGCCCCGGCGCCCTACAGTGAGCAGCTGGCCCGCTGGATAAATTATGGCGCCAGCCCGCGGGCTACTATTGCCCTCGACCGTTGTGCCCGCGCTCATGCCTGGCTGGAAGGCCGTGATTATGTCTCACCGGCCGACGTACAGGCGGTGGCCTTCGACGTGTTGCGCCACCGGGTACTGGTTTCCTTCGAGGCCGAAGCCGAAGGCATGGACTCTGACGATGTAATCCGCGAACTGTTGAAACTGATCCCGGTCGCCTGACATGAAACTCGTAAGCAGGTACTTTCAGGGTGCCAAAAAACACCGCCATGGATCCGGCGCCAGGATCGTTGATCGAGGGTCCGATCCAGCGAACCCGGCCCTCAACCCGGCTACCCGGGTCAGTCTCGACGAACTCATTACCCTGGGCCAGCAAGCCCGTAAACTCAATCTAATCCGAAAGCGGGGAGCGCTTGCGCAACTGGCTGGAAACCATGCCTCGCGTTTTCGCGGTCGTGGCATGGATTATCAGGAATCGCGTATCTATCAGCCAGGCGACGACGTCCGCAGCATGGACTGGCGGGTCACCGCCCGCACCGGCCGGCCTCACACCAAACTCTATCAGGAAGAACGGGAACGTCCAGTGGTGGTGTGTGTGGACCTGAATCCGGGCATGTTTTTCGCCAGCCAGGGTGCTCTTAAATCGGTGGTCGCTGTCCGCGCCGCCAGTCTGATCGGCTGGGCGACTATCAACCACGGCGACCGCATCGGTGCCCTGTTGTTTAACGGAGACCACCACGAGCTAGCACCTCGCGGTGGTAAGCACGGTGTGCTGCGCCTGATCCGCCAGCTGGTGGCGCAGAGTGATCCGCTGGAAAATCTCAAACACCCGCCCCATCCACAAGGACTCAACGACGCACTGGCCCGACTACGCCGGGTCAGCCGACCCGGTAACCTGATCTTTCTGCTTAGTGATTTTTATGGCATAAATGACGAGACCGGTAACCATCTGATGCGGCTACGCCAGCATAACGATGTGGTTGCCATCCAGATAATCGATGCACTGGAACTCACCCCACCACCCCCGGCACGCTATGGTGTCAGCGATGGCCGACAACAGGGTATTCTCGATACCCGCTCGGCTACGGCACGAAAAGCCTACAGTGATTTTTTTAGCCTGCACCACAAGGCAGTACAGGATCTCATGCGTAGCCGGGCCATCCCCCTGCTGCTATTGTCCACCGGGGATGATATCGCCAATGTACTGCGGCGCGGCTTTACCCAGTCACCGATCACTATTGCAGAGGAGGCGCTAGCTTGAACCCGGCCACCCAATCAGTACTGCAACTACGTGACATTCACCTGCCGGTCGAACCCGGCTTTTGGCCACCGGCACCTGGCTGGTGGATCCTCGCTGTGCTGTTACTTGCCCTGCTCGCATGGGTGGGGTGGATCGCTGTGCGTCGCTACCATCTGCATCGCTCGCGTCAACGTATCCTCGCCATGCTCGGCGAACTGGAACAGGAAGCCAACAACAACACCACGCCAGAAAGAATCGCTCAAATTTCCATCCTGCTACGTCGTCTGGCACTGATGCGCTATCCCCGCCAGCGAGTTGCTGCCCTTACCGGTGCTGACTGGTTGAGCTTCCTGGATGAATCCGGTGGCCAGGGTAATTTTAGCCAGGGAGCCGGACAGGTGCTGGCCACCGGCCCCTATCAACCCACCCTGCCCAGCGACCTGGATACCCGGGCGCTGGGCACTCTGGTGCGTAGCTGGGTAATAAAGAACACGGAACACTAGCTATGAATATTGAATTTGCCTGGCCCTGGTTACTCGCCGCCCTGCCCTTGCCGCTACTGGCACTATTGCTACCACGCGCGGCCAGTGCCACCCCGGCTGCGCTGCGTTTTCCCTTTTATGGCGCACTACAGGCCAGTCTGCAAAGCCACACCGGCCAGCGGTCACGGCTGCGGCTAGTACTGGCATTACTGGCCTGGCTGTTGCTGGTGCTGACAGCGGTGCGCCCGCAACTGATCGGCGAGACCGTACACCTGCCGATCAGTGGCCGCAGCCTGATGCTGGCGGTGGACATTTCCGGCTCTATGCAGACCGAGGACATGCAGATCAAGGGTCGCCAGCTCAGCCGCCTCAGCGCCGTCAAGCTGGTGGCCGGTGAGTTTATAAAACAGCGCAAGGGTGACCGCATCGGACTTATCCTGTTTGGCGACCAGGCCTATCTGCAGGCACCGCTGACCTTTGATCGCAGCACAGTGCGTACCCTGCTTGACGAAGCGCAGATCGGCCTGGCCGGCAAGCGCACCGCCATCGGCGATGCCATCGGCCTGGCGATCAAGCGCCTGCGCAAGGAACCAGCTAGTAACCGGGTACTAATCCTGCTCACCGACGGCACCAACACCGCCGGTAACGTCGATCCACTCAAGGCTGCCGATCTGGCTGCCCGGGAAGGTGTGCGTATCTACACTATCGGCATAGGCAGTGGTGAAATGCAGGTGCAGACACCCTTCGGTGTTCGACGGGTGGCTACCGGCGACCTCGACGAGGCCAACCTCAAGGCCATCGCAAGCAAGACGGGCGGACGTTTTTTCCGTGCCCGCGATACCGCCCAACTGGCGAAAATCTACGCCCTGCTGGATCGCATCGAACCGGTCTCTAAAGACGAGCAGACATGGCGACCGGTTGACGAACTCTATTTCTGGCCACTGAGCGCTGCATTGCTGCTCAGCATGCTGATCGCCCTCTCCGCCATCTTCGGCTGGCGGGCTACACCGGCTCCTGTGGAGGTTCGACATGCCTGAGCAATTTCATTTTCTCCAGCCCCTGTGGCTACTCAGTCTAATCCCGCTGGCATTGCTGGTATGGCGACTGCGACGCGCCGCCACTGGCGATAACCCGTGGGCCCGTATCATCGACGCCCGTCTACAGCCCCTGTTACTTGCCGGTCAGGATCACAAGGTCAGCCGTTCACTGTTATGGCTGCTCGGCCTGGGGTGGCTGCTAGCCACCCTGGCGCTGGCCAATCCGGTATGGGAAAAGCAACCGCAGCCACTTTACCAGACCAGTGCGGCACGGGTCATCGTGCTAGATCTTTCACGCTCCATGCTCGACAGGGATCTCAAACCCTCACGGCTAGCCAGAGCCCGTTTCAAGATCGAGGACATCCTCGCTCGCAACGATGAAGGCCAGACCGGACTGGTGGTGTTTGCCGGTGATGCCTTTACCGTTACACCGCTGACCCGTGATGTGGATACCATTCGCGCTCTGCTCAAATCGCTCGACCCCGACCTCATGCCTGTGCAGGGCAGTCGTGCTGATCTGGGTCTGGAAAAAGCGGGTGAACTGCTGCAGCAGGCAGGACTGAGAAATGGCCAGATACTGCTGTTTGCCGATGGCGTAACCGGCAACAAAGCACGCAAGGCCGCCACAAAATTACGCAAAAAGGGCTACCGTATTTCGGTACTCGGTGTCGGCACTCAAACTGCTGATCCGTTGACCAATGCACAAGGCCAACTACTGCGCACCACTGCTGACGGTAAACTCATCGTGCCACAGCTTGAGGCTGCGGCCCTTCAGGCCGTGGCCGAGGCCGGTGGTGGTCGCTACCACACCTTTAATAGCAGCGATAGCGACATCAGGAGCCTGCTGGACAATAGCACATCACTGAGTACAGAAAACAATCTGATCAATAGTGAGATGCAGGGACAGGACTGGAAAGACAGCGGCCCATGGCTGGCATTGTTGCTGCTGCCGCTGGCAGCACTGGCCTTCCGTCGCGGCTGGCTGTTGAGCCTGGTGTTGCTGGTCGGCGTACTGTCGCCACCACAGCAAGCCATGGCCGCCGACTGGGAAGACCTCTGGCAGCGCCCCGATCAGCAGGCAGCAATAGCCCTGGCGGAAAAGGATTATGCACGTGCCAGCCAGGTGGCGGAGGATCCTTTACAACGAGGCAGCGCCGAGTATAAACGCAAGAATTACGCGCAGGCACTGAAGGACTTTTCACGCGCGAGCGGCACCACAGCTGATTATAACCGGGGCAATACCCTGGCGAAACTTGGTCGCTACAAAGAGGCCATCACCGCCTACGAAACTGCGCTGAAATCCGCACCAGGGATGAAAGATGCGCTGGCCAACAAGGCTGCGGTCGAAGCTCTGTTGCGCCAGCAGAAGAAGCAAAACAAGAAGCAGCAGGGGAAGAAGCAGCAAGGTAAGAACCAGCAGGGAAAAAACCAGCAAGGAAAAAACCAGCAGGGAAAAAACCAACAGGGAAAAAACCAACAGGGAAAAAACCAGCAAGGTAAGAGCCAACAGGGGAAAAACCAGCAAGGAAAAAACCAACAGGGAAAGAACCAGCAAGGAAAAAACCGGCAGGGGAAAAACCAGCAAAATAACGGCAAGGCCGATAAAAATCAGTTTGCCAATGCAGCCAAAGCACTGGAAAAGAAACACGCAGCGGAAAAGTCCGCTGCAGAAAAGAAAACCGACCAGAATCGAAATAAAGGCCTCAACAACAATGGTGGTAAATCACCGGCTGAACAGCAGCAGGCTCAGGCCAACGGCCAACCGGCTCGAGCAGAATCGCTCAGCACTGAGGAAGAAATAGCGGCCGAGCAATGGCTGCGACGTATCCCGGATGACCCCGGTGGTCTGCTGCGACGCAAGTTCCTTTATCAGTATCAACAGCGGCCACAACGCGAGGGCACCGGCAGTCGGCAGCCATGGTAATCAGAAAAGGAGAACATGAAATGAAATCCAGGTCATACACTTCAATGCAGGAGCATCACTTTCGGCCACTTTGGCAGGCCTTCCTGCTGGCGCTGATGCTGATGCTGGCGGTCGGCCCGGTCGAGGCGGCCGTGCGCGCCACACTCGACCGTAGTACGGTCTATGCGGGCAACACTTTTACCCTGACCATTGAAAGCGATGGCCTGCAATCGGGGCTGCAGCCGGATCTAACACCACTGGAAAAAAACTTCGATGTGCTGGGTACCAGCACCAGTACCCAGGTGAGAATTATTAACGGCCGGCGCTCCGACAAAACCCTGTGGCAGGTGCAGCTTCAACCACGTCACACCGGTCAGCTACGTATCCCGCCTCTCAGTGTTGGCGGGCAACAGACTGCACCACTTCAGCTGAAAATCAGTAAGGCACCACAACAGGCAACAACGCAGGCCGGGCAGCACGTATTCGTCGAGGCTGAGATCAACTCTGCCGGCAAACAAACCTATGTGCAGCAACAGATCCCCTACACCGTTCGCCTTTACTACGATGGGCGTCTGCAAGAGGGCGAACTCAGTGCACCGAAACTACAAAATGCCATCATTGAGCAGCTAGGTGAAGACAAAAGCTACAACGCCGTACGCAACGGTCGGGAGTACAACGTTGTCGAACGCCAGTACGTTATCTCGCCAGAAAAAAGTGGTTCCTTGCATATTGCACCAGCCACCTTTACTGGTAGCATTTTGGTTCCACAGGTTCCACAGCCACGCAAACAGAGCCGTCGACGTAGCAGCCTGATGGAAGAATTTCTTGGCAATAGCCCATTTGCCAACGATCCCTTTTTCCGTAACAGCCTGCTCAACGATCCCTTTTTCAGCAACAGTCCGTTTGGCAGTTCCACCAAACCCATCACTGCCCGCAGCCGCTCTATCAATATGAATATCAAACCTCGGCCTGTGACGGTTGGTCGCAACTGGTTGCCAGCTGAAGCGGTGACCCTGGATGACAGCTGGACTCAAAAGCCACCACAGTTCAGAGCCGGTGAGCCGGTCTCACGTACCATTACCATTGAGACCAAAGGGTTGTCCGGCTCGCAGATCCCCGAACTGGCTATCGCAACCCCGGCCAATGCCCGGCTGTACCCGGAAACACCGAAACAGGAAAGCCGTACCGACGGCAAGACCATTTACGGTGTTCGCACGCAAACTCTGACCTACATTCCCGGCGCGCAGGGTATGCTAAACGTACCGGCGATCACCATCGACTGGTGGGACACGCGCCGCAACAAGGCAGTCAGCACCATCCTGCCTGCTTTACAGTTCAAGGTATTGCCCGGTGCAGCCGGCACGGCGAACGAAGTGAAAGCCGCCCCTCGCAGTCCGGCTGAGCAACAAAGCTCAGCGACCAGCCCGGCAAACAAAGCGACACAAGTTAACAATGAACGTGGGCTACCCGAGACAATATTCGCAGCGATCAAAACGAATGAGTCATGGTTGTTAACAGGCGGCGGGTTATTGCTCATCCTGGTTCTGCTGGGGTTGATGATCCGACGTACAAAACAGCACCGCCAGGTCAGTGCACCAGGCACGGTAAAACAAACACCACAACCCACACAACAGATCAGGCCGAATCAGAAATCAGCCTTACGTGCCCTGCAAAAAGCCTGCACCGCCAATGATCGGCATGCCGCCGTCGCAGCTCTGTTGAGCCTCGGTCATGCGCACTGGCCCGACGCGCCACCGCGCAGCCTCAACGCTCTGGCGGCACGCATTGAAAATGGACAGACGCAACTCAGAGAACTGGATCGCAACCTCTACGCTGCCGATACCAGCAACTGGAATGGCGCGGCGCTATGGGATGAATTCAGACACGGCCTGCAAGAAAAAAAGATGGCCAGGACAAACCAGGATGACGGCCTCAACCCGCTTTATCCACAACACCATTAGCCCATAAATGTGGAAAGTATTGCACGGGATCCATGGATCCCGCGCACAGTCATTTAGCCAAGTTGCCCAGCGACGAAATCCCAGTTGATCAGGTTCCAGAAGGACTCGACGTATTTGGGCCGGGCGTTACGGTAATCAATATAGTAGGCGTGTTCCCACACATCGCAGGTCATAAGCGGGGTCATGCCGTCCACCATCGGGTTGCCGGCATTGCTGGTATTGGCAATACCGATGCTGCCGTCGGCCTTCTTTACCAGCCATGTCCAGCCGGAACCGAAGTTGGTCACGGCGGAAGTGGAGAATTTTTCCTTGAAGGCATCGAAGGAACCGAAGGCACTGTCGATGGCTGCGGCCAGGGCACCGGACGGTGCACCGCCACCGTTGGGGCTAAGGCAGTTCCAGTAGAAGCTATGGTTCCAGACCTGGGCAGCATTGTTGAACAGGCCACCGGCCGGGGCCTTCCTGATAATACCCTCCAGCGTGGTATCCTCAAATTCGGTGCCGGCAATCAGTTTGTTGAGATTGGAAACGTAGGTAGCGTGGTGCTTACCATAGTGATACTCCAGCGTCTCGGCCGAGATGTGGGGTTCAAGGGCATTTTTTGCATAGGGCAGTTCTGGTAGTTTATGTTCCATCAAGGTTCCTTTCTTTTACAGTTGGTATAAGGTTGGCCGAGTTTCGTCCGTGTTGTGTGCATCCAGACATCGGGCTGTCTACAACACCGTTATTCCAGGCCGGATCGAGGCACAGGAATAACCGTGTCGCCACGAAATATTAGAACACCATGAGAACTCGACTTCAAGCCGAGTCGTCTATCGTTTCTCGTCAGACCAGTACCAAAGGCACAAGCCCCACCAACCCGAACAGGATTAGATAAAAGGCAACAATATAGTTCAACAGCTTCGGCCATACCAGGATGGCGATGCCTGAAAGCAGCGATATCAGTGATGGGCCGACCATAAAAAAGTCCATATTCATTGGAATACTCCGGTAGTTATCTGGGTTAAAGTAGCGGGCTCAATAACTTTATAACATTCTGCATAGTTTTCTGGTAGCGGGGGCGCTGTTGCCACTCTGCCAGCACCAGCCGCTGTGAACGTGTACGGTACCAGTCCTGCTGCTGGCGCAATGATTCAGCAAACCTGGTATCATAAATAACCATATTGATTTCGAAATTAAGTGCAAACGAGCGGATATCGAAGTTACTCGAACCCAGAAATGCCAGTGAATCATCAATTGTCATGCTCTTTGCATGCAACAGCCCTTTGTTAAACAGATAGATGGTGACACCACTTTTTAGCAGTCGCTCATAATAACCCCGGGCGGCATTCCCCACCAGTATCTGGTCGGAATGCAACGGTACAATCAACTCGACCACGACACCTCGCAGCGCGACGGTCTCCATGGCCTCCAGGAAGACCTCGTCCGGTACAAAATAGGGGGTAGTGATGGTGACCCTGTGTCGCGTGGCATGCAATGCAGCCACCGCCAGGCGCTGGTAATTTTCTGAAGGAAACAACGGGCCACTGGGCAGTGTTTGTACGGCAACACCATCCTTAACCGGGCGGTTGACGTCAGGAAATGTGTCAGTCCCATCCAGCAGTTCGTCGCTTTCTGCAAACCAGTCACCTACAAACACGGCCTGCAATTCGAGTACCACCGGGCCAGTTAGACGCACCATCAGGTCGTGCCATCGTAAATTCCGGTGACCGTAACCGGCGTCGACGATATTTTGTGATCCGGTATAGGCGACCAGACCATCGATAACAATAATCTTACGGTGATTGCGCAGGTCAATGCGCGAAACCCAGGCACGTAATAAACTGACCGGCAATGCCGGGTATAATTTGACACCCGCCTTGATCAGCCGTCGTGACATCATTTTCAAAAAATGCCTGGAACCCTGTGCGTCTACCAGCAAGCGGCACTCGACACCCCGTGACACCGCACGTTCAAGCGCTGCCATAATGCGTTGTGCTGTCGTATCTACGGCAAAGATATAGATCAGAATATGCACATGATGTTGTGCGGCATTGATATCCTCGACCAGCAGGTCAATCACCGTAGCCGTATCAGACAGCAGTGTCGCCTGATTTCCGGACATAATGGGCATGTAGCCCAGCCGTTCAGCCAGTATGACTATCGGCAGAAATTCCTGTTCAACAATTGTGGATATATTCTCCCTGTGGGGCATGTACCGCTTGCGTACACCTTCTAGCCTTGCCAGCAGCGCCTTTCGTTTCATCAGCCGGCGGTGCGGCAACCGGTTCTCGCCAATAAACAGGTATAACAATAGCCCCGGCCAGGGCAGGAAAAAGACCACCAGCAACCAGGTCATCGCCGCACGGGGTGGATGGCGCTCGATCACAAGGCCCAGCATGACCAGTCTTATCAGCCATTCGCTGATATAATACAGCAATGACCAGGATGGAATAAATTCGTCGCCCATAGTGCTCCTGCACCTTGCCCGTTGGCAAGAGAGTAACACGATATGGAGAATATAAACTCAGCCACGCATCAAGAAGAATTTGCGTCCCTCACAGGGTTTTACTGACTACTCACCGCGGAGTGCTTTCCGTAACTGTCTCAGCTTCTCCTGATATACCTCGACATCGCCATAATCAGCGAAGTCTTCGACCCGAGAATGTGGATTGGGGGTTCGGCGCGCGTGTTTAATCGGGCACCAGTATTGCTCTGTTCTTGCAACGACCTCACGAACATATTCGATAAGACCGTTACCATAACCACAGTATACGCAATTTAATTTCTCGATCGCATTCAGATAGCCGAGATGTTGGCGGTCTATCACCAGATAATTCGCACGCTTCACCAGAGGAATACCATAAACACGAAAACAGATCTGCTGATAGAAAAAAATCGCCAGATCCAGCAACAAAAGTGGAAATACAACACTGTAAATCACAGGTGCAGTCAACAGATGTACCAGTCTGGCATTGCGCAGATAAACCCAGATTCCGGTACGGTAACGTTGATTAAATTTATGGACACCCTCATCAAAGATAACCCTGCCTTTTTTTAGTGTGTATTTAAATTGGGCACGCTTCTCGAACAGTAGCTGTTCAAACTCCTGTTCGAGTTGAAGCTGGAGTTTGTGTATGTGATCGAGTATTTCATCAATTTTATATCGCGGCATGGTCAGGTCCTCCTGCCAGATTTTCTGTGTTGACGGATTCCATCATATCCCCATGCGAGTCATTTTGTGGACAGAAATAAAATGACACATTATATTCAGTGATGCACTTCCCGGTCACTCCATTCGTCACCGAGTCTTATCAGTTTAAAGAATGAATCTGTGTGACAAGCACCTCACTATGGCATTATAGCGAGCACACGCGGTTTGATCAGAGGTTCCTTAACAATGCCAGATAGTAAAAAATTAGCCTGTGGCAAACCATTGCATTGGCATTAGGAACCATGATCGGGGTTAGCATATTTTCTAAATTCGGCCTCGGAGCTCGAACTTGTCTACCATGGTATCAGTTACGGTGGGATCCTCAGACGAGAGCTTCTGGAGCTGGGAGAAGAAGCCGAAAAACTGAAAATAGGTATTCCCTATTTAGCACCGAGAACATAATATTAGGAACCTCTGATTAGGCTATCAGTTCACACACCACAGGGAGAAAAACCATGCCGCAACACATCCAGTCAACCAGCCGTTATCTATGCAGCCTGCTCATTCTGTTGATATCTTCTTCACCATTACAGATGGTAAAAGCAGACTCCAGCCAACCCGCACCGGGCAACTATTGCCCAGCTGCAGATATCCTTCTGATATCCGCCGAAGATCTGTCTTCCAGCCTGGAACTTTTAATGCGATCCCGGGCAGCACAGGCCAAAGGTGACTTCGCAGAAATGGCTAGCACACTTACTGCTGCAGGGGCCACACTACAACAGGCCGCAAGCCGCGGCGCTGCTGCTCGAACCGCATTACTAATACACAGCATTATTCTGGCCAAAGCCAATGATAACTATGAGCAATTATTGACATGGTTCCCTCTACTTCACAACGCCATTCTCACCCTGCCAAATGGCAGGGCCCAAAGTGCAGCCGAGGATGCCGTTGGACGTGCCAAGACACTTATGCAGGGAGAAGGAACGGGCGACCCGTTAGAAGAACTCAGAAAAGCACGTCATTATATTACCTGTGACGGGCTGTCTCTACCTTTGCAGATAGCACTCGATGAACATGCACGACTCGTTTCCAAAACTTATCTGAATCACAAACTAGTAGTACCAAAAGACTATGACAAAATCATAGATTCACTACGCAATGCTATGACCTTTATCATGGAGAACAGCAAAAATCCAGTTCAGTAACCCCGATAGATGTTGTTTCATATGCCAATACAGTTTCACAGAAAATATCAACCGGCTGTGTTCAGAACATATCCAGAAGGCAGTTCTCATCCCCGACACTCTTCAGCCATAGATAATATGAAGCATAACCTATGTATAATACATTTTATTTACCAGAGCGGTAACGGTACTCACCACCCATCAAGGAGAACCCCCATGACTACCCTGTCCGTCAATATTCTGCTGGTGAGCATCCCAGTTGGTATCCGCCCAATCATTGCTGGCGGGATCACGGGAGAAGGCGGCCAGTATGGATGAG
>DRJJ01000236.1 GCA_011052255.1 Gammaproteobacteria bacterium
CGCATCACCTCAATACGCTGTTGACATTTTTTTCTTGTAAATACCAGCATGGTTTGTTTTACGCAATGGTTCCTTTTGCATGAATAACAAGGATGCCTCAGGTTGGAATTTATTCCATCTATTTACGATATTATTTTTAATATTTGTAACTCAACAATAGGTATAAACCATTACCCGCACTGAAATAAAGGGAGAGTTGCCGTACAGTAGCGGACCTTAAAGCCTGGACAATGCTTCAATGATGGCAGCCGGCTCCATGCGTTTTTTATAATCGGTGTCGGCATGCACCGCTCGAATAATACCCTTGCGATCGATCACATAGGTGGCAGGTATAGGTAAGGTAACACGCCCTTCGCCATTATAGGCTTCGACATCCAGACCATGTTTTTTATAAACATCAATAAGCTCTGCATTTAATGAGTACAGCAGCTTGTATGCGCGCATCACAGAATCATCAAGATCACTCAGAATCTTGAATTCATATTTGTCTTTTTTAATTTGTTCGCTTGATTTATCAGGTTTTTGCGGCGTGATCGCAATCAACTGTGCATTGTATTTTTTAAAATAAGCCTGGCTGTTGTGCAAGGCATGTAAGTGCAGGTTACAAAACGGGCACCATGCTCCGCGGTAAAATACCAGTACCACGGGTCCCTTTTTCAACTCCTCTGCCAGATTTACCGGCTTGCCCCATGCGTCCGGCAAAGTAAAATCAGGTGCCCGCTCACCTGCCTTGAGTCCTGGCTCTGGCAACGCTATAGCCAGCTGTTCTCCCGACTCCTTCATGATGCGCATATCATCTTTTGAAAATCCTGAGCCTTTTTTATTCGCCTTTTCCTGTTTCATCATCTGCTCGACAGACTGCTGGTAATCCGGTATTTCCTGTTTGGCATGGCCAGGCTGGCTGATGCTGACAAGTATGGCCAGTATCGGTAATAACCTGGTGATCTTTTGTAATGTTTCCATATTCATGCTCCTGTAGTGCCCTGCACACTAGCGCAGTTTTTCGACCTGTTCCGGCTCAATAAGGTAACCAAGCTGGTTTCCCCATTCATTTGCACAATAACTGATAATAGCAGCAACCTCATCTGCCGACAGTGCCGAGGCAAACGCTGGCATGGTACTGCCGGGGCGGCTGTGTAATACGCGCTTTATCGTGTCATTACCGGCCTGGTGAAGTAACGGGTTTTTTCTGAGTGGTGGGGCTCCAATGCTGAGTTCGCCGCTGCCGTCACGCTTATGGCAGGCGGAGCAATTTTTCCGATACAGGGTCTCGCCCTGAGCCAGTATCCTGATATCCGCAGTCGTCCACTTGCTATTCTGTGACTTCCATTTTTGTGTTGCCTGTTCGAGATGCTGCGCCTCATTTGCCTGGCCGCAGGCCGTCAGGCACACTACAGATGACAATAGAACCACACGTATCAACTTCATTGATAATGACTCTGGCATTAATCGGGCTCCCTGTTATTGCTTCTGTTCCATGCGGCTGGCGCAGTTAATACATAGTACTACCGCAGGATTATGTTGCAGCCGTTTAATCGCAATGGCTTCACCACAATCAGGACAATAGCCATATTTGTCTTGCGTTAATCGCTGTAATGCGGCTTCAATCAACTGTAGCTCGAGGACTCTGCGTCGCTGTGCCTCGATCGACATTTCCTGAGCCTGCATTGCATCCATTCGGGTTAAGCGACCGGTACAGGACTGATCTAGCTCAACGGTTTTAGTGGCATTTTCACCTGTCCTGGCAATGTCCTGTAACTGCTGTTGTCTACTGATCAGTTGATCTTTGAATGCTATAATCTGTTTTTTATTAAACATTATCACAACTGTCCCGTTAAGAAATCGATAATACGCGGCAAGTCTCTGAATTAGCGAACCATCAGGTTGGCCGAAGATACCATCGATATGAAATCACGCAGATCGATTAACGTAGCCATTCCTTCTCCCTCAGGGAGAAGGTCAGGATGAGGGGATACATAAAACAATGAGTTACCTATCTTGATCCCCTCACCCCCGCCCTCTCCCTAAAGGAGAGGGGGTTAAAGGTCCCTCTCATTTTATCTTGCGTATCTGGTACGGCAACAAACCAGACCACATGGCGGTACATAATTCCGGGTTGTTCTTCAATCTCGTCCTCAGTGTACGTGCCGACACGGGTGTCCTGGACAGTGCGATAATGATATTTTCATACCTTGGTAAACGTAGATCGTAAACTGACTTAAATCGCTTATTGAGTTGCTTGCTGGTAAAAAAACCGCTAGATGAAAAAGCAGGTTTACCAATAAAGTTCATCACCAGCATCCCATCACGCTTTAGATGTCGCAGTAACTGGTTGATCCAGCCCGCCGATGGGGCAATCGCGCGCTCTGGCTCACCATCCTGATCACCAAACAGATCCTCGATAATCAAATCAAATGGCGGGCCGCTATAGACCTGCAACCATTGCTGCGCTTCTGCACAGTGCAGTTCAACTGTAGCAGACGATACCCCGAAGTGCTGTGTAGCTACCTGTAAATGCACCGGATCGAGATCTACACCCGTAATCTGTACGGCTGGAAACTGCCTCTGTAACAAATGAATAACGGCACCACCGCCGACTCCCAATACCAGCACCCGATGCAAAGCATCTTCTGGCCTGAGAAATGCGGGTAGCATGAGTAAATCCCATACTCCACCCGCGGTTGCTCGCTGTGGATGATACTGGCTGTGAAATACGCCATTGGTATAAAGGCGGCGCGTACGGCCTGCTGAGCGCACCTCATAATGAACATTGTTTTTCTTTTTTTGCCAGATAACTGCCATTTGATCGTATTAGGTGTTTATTTGCCGTTTTTTTGGGTTAAAATACGCCCAGAAGTGCCTGGATGCCTCTTGCTCATTAGCGCCCAGACAAGGAATTCATTTGCAAGGAAGCAAAGCCATGCTACCAGACTACAGCATACCGCAATGAGTGTTCGGTATGAGTGGGCCATTTTATGCAGCCTATATGAGACTACAGGGCTTGCACCCATATGTTTTCAGGGCGAATTTTGCAATGATTTTTATCCTGGATGGCGCCTTACGCCTGACCGGTTATCTTGGCACCGGGCTGGTAACGTTTGATTTATACAAACTGCTACTGGTTTCGATACCCGTTATGGTGTCCAGTATTTTTATCGGTGGTCTGTTACACCAACGGTTACGCAACTGGAATATAAAAAGAGACATCCGCATCCTGTCTATGGCAGGTGGCGCTGCTTTGATCACCAAGTCTTTTCTAATGCCCTGAGTTTTTCGCTTCTACAGACTCTTGCAACAGTTTCGTCCCGCCTGTTTGGCCTGATATAACGCCTTGTCTGCTCGTTCAAATGCAATCAGCGGATCATCCTTACTGTCGAAAGTGGTCACACCCGCCGACACGGTGATCGGTACATTTTCATCACGAAAATGAAAAGCCATACCGGCTATGGCGGCACGGCATTTCTCTGCGGTGACCACTGCCTCCTGCAGGGGTGTTGCCGGCATGATTAATACAAACTCTTCTCCACCGTAACGTGCGAGCATGTCGGTCTCGCGTACGCTGCCGGTCAGTTTCTGGGCAATACTACGCAGCACCTTGTCACCGGCTATATGTCCGAACTGGTCGTTTATTTTTTTGAAATAATCAATATCCAGTACCAGCATCGACAGCGGTTCATGGTATCGTTGCCAACGTGCATATTCCTGTGCCATACGTTCATCATAGGCATGGCGGTTATACAGGCCGGTTAGCCGGTCACGTCTGGCTCGTTCACGCTCATCAATGACACGCTGACGCAGGCTGCCGGCTTCCTGCTCCATGTGCCGCAAGCGTTCATTCAGCTCGCTAATGTGTTCCTCGGCACGCGTGTTACGCTGGTCTTCATCTTCACGAAACTGTTGCATGTGCTCACCCAGTAGTTCCATGCGCTGCTTCACGCTGGTTTTCAGGCTATCCAGGTCGGATGCATCGCGCACATCGATTTTAATATCCTGAACATGGTCGCGCACGGTCTCGCCCAGTTCGATGCCTCGTTCATACGAACCCACCCGCTCACCCTCGGCCTGCTTGAAGCTGGCATCTACTTCACTCAGGCGTGAGGTCAGTTGAGACAGAAAATTTTCAAATTCCTTTTTCTCGTCATGCACCTTGTTGCGCATGCCGGTAACCAGCGCCGCGATATCGGCCAGTACCTGCGGCCATTCTTCATCCGGCACGTCTTTATGCAAACGCGTCTGCAAGGCCTCCAGATCATTTGCACCTTCTTCATCCAGCTCGATCAGTTCCAGCAGGCGCAAAAAGGCCTCGTTCAATGACATCTCATCATGATGCGGCGTATCAGCACCTTGCGATTGACCACCAAGACTGCTGGCCAGCTCAATCACAATTTTGTTTAATTCAGGCTGTACCGATGCCTGGTTAAGCCGGGTTTTTACATCAGTGGCTACGGTCTGACCAGCACGTGACAGGCTGTCGATTAATTGTGTGAGCACACGCCGCCCGCTTTGTAATTCATCCACATCGGAACCATCAGCGGCTTCTGTCACGCTATGGTTATCTTCATTTTTCCCGGTTTTTCGAAAGCGCGAGAAAAGGCCACCTTTGGATTTTTCAGCGGCTTCTTTGGGTACCTCTTCTGCATTGGCTGCTGACTGAATCAGGCATTGCTTAATCAGGTCAATAAAATCCTGCCTGACTGCCTCATGGGCATCACCTGGTTTATACCGTTTGATTGATTTACGAAATGACTTTTCTGCGCGTGCCGTACCACGTGGTAGTTCAATCTGGGCGATGATGCTTTCCAGTACAACCGCTATATCGGTCTGACTCTCTGGCTTGCGTTCGGATTCAATTTTTTCGAGTCGATTGGTAATCTGACGAATAAGACTGTCGAGCTGTTTGCTGTCCTGGTTGTCTCGTATACTCTTGCGCAAACGGTTAAGCTGATCATCAAGATCATCATCAACGCCTGAGATAGCAATACTCATACGGCTTACTGCGGTACGTAAAAGCGACTCGATACTGGACCAGTCCTTCTCTTTTAGCTCCAGCTCTTCGAGACTTTTGAAGTATTTGTCTTTCCAGACTTCCTGTTCTTCAGACATGCTAGTGTCCTACTCGGTCTCAAGCTGTACCGATTCGGGCAGGCGAATGGACATGGCTATGGGCAGGTGGTCAGAGTAAGTATGGCTCAGCACGGATACGTCTTCTACGGTAATACTGGGTGACACCAGTATGTGATCAAGATGATGTTTCGGGCGCCAGCTGGGGAAGGTAAACAAATTGGGTTCAGGCTCAAGCAGTTTGGTGCCCTGCATCAGAACGCACATTTCAGGGCTGTCCGGTGCACAGTTCATATCACCCATAATCACGACGTTGCTATATTCGCTGACTGCCCGACTGATGTACTCCAGTTGTTTAATGCGTGTGCGCTTGCCTAGCGATAAATGCATAATCACCACAATCAACGACATCTTGTCGCCACCAAAACGAACGATTAGTGCACCGCGCCCGGGGATGGTACCGGGCAATTTATGATCTGATACCTGGGACGGCTTATAACGGCACAAAACACCGTTGCTGTGCTGCGCTATTTTACCCAGTTTACGGTTGGTCTGGTGAAACCAGTACGGGAAGTGGGCCTGGTTGGCAATGTATTCGGTCTGGTTAATAAAGCCGGAGCGCAGGCTGCCTGCATCAACCTCTTGCAGTCCCACCAGGTCATAATCGCCCATCATTTCAGCAATCTGGATAAGATTTTGCATACGCTGCGTGGTGGGTAGTACGTGGCGCCAGCTTTGGGTGAAGTAATCACGAAACTTGTTGGTCGAGGTGCCGGTCTGGATGTTGTATGACATCAGGCGCATACGCTGGCCCGCCGGTTCACTGCCAGCGCTGGTTTGTGTATCCATACAGGCTTCGTTACTCATAGACATAAACACCGTATCGGCCGGCTGACGCTGGCCTTGACCCGGGGAAACGGGCCACTGACCCTCAGATTGGCGAAACCATTTCGCCCAGCTGCCGGGTCAATTTGAGGTTTTCGCTATAGTCGACCGGGCAATCTACAATACAAAGTGTAGACTGTTGCAGCGCGTCGGCCAGAGTCGGTAGCAATTCTTCAGTTTTTGAGACGCGATAGCCTTTTGCACCAAAGGATTCAGCATATTTGACAAAATCCGGGTTGTTGAAATCGACATTGGATTTGCGCCCGAAGTGCGCCATCTGCTTCCATTCTATCAGACCGTAGCCACCGTCGTTCCAGATCAGTATCACGATCGCGATATTCATCCGCATCGCGGTTTCTATTTCCTGCGAGTTCATCATAAAGCCCGCATCACCGGTAACCGCCACCACCGCGCGTTCCGGATTGACCATTTTAGCCGCTATTGCACCGGGTACCGCAATGCCCATGCTGGCAAAGCCATTGGATATGATGCAGGTGTTCGGGTACTCGCAACGGAACATGCGCGCCATCCACATTTTGTGGGCGCCGACATCGCAGACCACGATATCCTCCAGATCCATTGCCGTACGCAGGTCCCAGATCAGTTTTTGCGGTTTGACCGGATATGCGTTGTCATCCCGGTGCAGGTTCATTTCCTCAATGAGCGCATCACGCAGCGGCCGCATCAAATGGCCGATATGCGGCGTGGCCAGCTCACCGATACGGATCAGGCTTTGCTTGATGTCACCCACCACACCGACACAAACATCGTAGGCCTCGTCGACCTCGGCATGACGACTGTCGATATGGATAATCTGGCGATCACCGGACGGGTGCCACAGGTAAGGATGGTATTCGACCAGATCGTAGCCTATGCAGATAATCACGTCCGCCCGGTCAAAGCCGCAGTTGACGTAATCATGCGCCTGTAAACCTGCGCTGCCCAGAGCCATCGGGTGCTTGAACGGTAATGCGCCCTTGGCCATAAAGGTGTTGGCCGTGGGGATGTTCAGTTTCTCGGCAAATTCGGCCAGGTGCTTCCATGCGCGCGCGCGAATCACACCATTACCGGCCAGAATAATCGGGTTGCGGGCATTGGATATCATCTCGGCCGCTACGCTCACCCGGTCTGCCGATGGTTCGGACGGGTGTGGATGGCGTACAACCATCGGCTTGCCGTCCAGATGCATTGCCGCAATATTCTCCGGAAATTCGATAAAACAGGCGCCGGCCTTTTCGGTCTGCGCCAGCTTGAACACCTTGCGAACTACTTCCGGGATCACATCCGGCGTTAGCAGGCGCGTGGAATACTTGGTGATGGAGCGGAACATTTCTTCCAGATCCAGTACCTGGTGTGACTCCTTGTGCAACCGATGGGTACTGGCCTGTCCGGCAATCGCGATCAGTGGCGCGTGATCCAGATTGGCATCGGCAACGCCCGTCATCAGGTTGGTCGCACCCGGCCCTAGTGTAGACATGCACACCCCGGCACTGCCGGTCAGACGTCCATACACATCGGCCATGAAGGCCGCACCCTGTTCATGCCGCGTGGTCACGAAGCGAATACTGGAATCAACCAGTGCATCCATTAGGTCCAGATTTTCTTCACCGGGTATGCCGAAAATATATTCAACACCCTCGGCCTCCAGGCATTTTATAAACAGCTCGGCGGCTTTCACATTTTTATAGGTTGCATCCATACGGGTTGTTTTACTTGCTACGCTCCTTGTTAATCAGGAAGTTGATCACGTTGACCAAGTCCTGATGGGTACCGCCGGCCATGGTCGCATCACTACGGTATTTACCATTAACGATAATGGTTGGCACGCTATGGGCACCGTAACGTTGCACCATACCGCGCGCATTGGCCATTTTGGTTTTCACACCAAATGAGTTAAACGCCTTATCAAACTTTTTCCGACCGATACCGTTTTCGACAAACAGGGCTGCAATTTCATCGGCCGTATTGAGTTTACGGTTGTTTTTATGCATGGCGTCAAAGATTTTATGGTGCATCTTGTCGGACACACCCAGTGCCTCTGCTGTGTAGAAGGCCTGAGCATGGATCACCCAACCAGGGTTCATCTGCGCCGGGATGCGTATAAAAACCACATCATCCGGCTTGTTTTTCAGCCATTTTTGCAGGCTGGGTTCAAAACGATAACAATGTGGGCAGCCGTACCAGAACAGCTCCACCACTTCGATCTTGCCGCCCGGCGCCTGGGTCTGTTGTGCTGGAACAATGCGTTTATATTCAAAACCTTCGACAATCGAGGCAGACTGAACGGACAGGGGCAGCAACAGCACCAGCCCGGCCAGAATATATTTCATACGCGACATGCTTAAACTCCCTTGAATTGGCCGGTCATCATTATTTTCACCGGCGCTTAACTATGTATATGGTGTATAGACCACAATGACAAGCACTTTGTTCACAGCCTGCATGGATGGGGTCTGGTTAGTCGGAACCTTCTCGATTAGATGATGTCCTATTTTATAAGTGACCGGCCGAACTCCTCCCTGGCCAGTCACCTGTTTAGAGTAGTGAACTCCTATTTGGCAGGGTACCCCACCCTGCCGTTTTTCTTTCTCCCCCCACACCCCGTATAATAGCCATCCATTATGGCAACCCGAAACGACCCCTTTCCCCAACGCCTGCTGGCCTGGATAGACGCCCTGATCAGCTTCAGTGGCCGTAGTATCGCGTGGCTGGTGATATTAATGGTGCTGATCAGCTTTAGCGTAGCGATATTGCGCTACCTGTTCGATATTGGCTGGATAGCACTACAGGAGTCGGTCACCTACCTGCATGCACTGGTATTCATGCTCGGGATTCCGTATACGCTGAACCGCAACCGCCACGTGCGGGTAGATATCCTGAATCACCGCTTCAGCCCCCGCACTCGCGCCTGGGTCGACCTGTTCGGCACACTGGTGTTGCTGCTGCCCGTGTTCATAACCCTGTTCTGGCTAAGCCTGAATTATGTCACCAACGCCTGGCTGGTGCTGGAGGCCTCACCGGAGGCCGGCGGGCTGCCGCTGGTGTTCCTGCTTAAAAGCCTGTTACTGCTAATGCCGCTGCTGATGATTTTGCAGGGCATCGCCTGGTTGCTGCGTAATATGCTGTTTCTCACCGGCAAAATCGAAAGCTCAGGGATAGAACAGTAATGGCTATTACCCTGTTCGTCGTGATTTGTATCATGCTGATGATCGGCTTTCCGGTCGCACTCACACTGGCCGGTACGGCGCTGCTGTTTGCCGGTATCGGCACCCTGACGGGCAGTTTCGACCCGTTACTCGGCACCTTGCCCAGCCGCCTGTACGGCATTATGACCAACACCACGCTGATCGCGGTACCCATGTTTGTGTTCATGGGCGTGATGCTGGAACGCTCGCAGGTAGCCGAAAAACTGCTCGACACCATGTCTGCTTTGTTTGGTGCACGCAGCGGCGGGCTAGGGATTTCGGTCATTCTGGTGGGCATGTTAATGGCCGCCAGCACCGGCATCGTCGGCGCGACTGTTGTCACCATGGGGCTGCTGGCATTACCCACCATGCTCAAACGCGGTTACGACCCGGCCGTTGCCTGCGGCACCATCTGCGCATCCGGCACACTCGGGCAGATTATCCCGCCGTCTATCATCCTGATTCTACTCGGCGATGTGATTTCCAATGCCTACAGCCAGGCACAAATGGCCAAACAACAGGCACTGGCCAGCCAGGGGATATTCGAATACAGTGCTCCGCAAACCGTATCGGTAGGCGATCTGTTTGCCGGCGCACTACTACCGGGGCTGTTACTGGTCGGGCTTTATATACTATATATAATAGGCCTCAGCCTGTTCAGGCCAGACAAGGTGCCCGCGCCGTCACAACAGGAACACGCCGAACTGACTGACGGTAATCTGTTAAAACAGGTTTTCTCTGCACTGCTGCCACCGTTAGGACTCATTGTTGCTGTACTGGGCTCGATCATC
>DRJJ01000237.1 GCA_011052255.1 Gammaproteobacteria bacterium
AGCCTGATCACCGCCAAAGTTTTTACTCTGGCCACCAAAGGCACGTTGATAGATACGGCCGTTGTCCAGACGCGAGAAAGGTACGCCGGAATGCTCCAGTTCATAGACTATGCGCGATGCTGCACGACACATATACTCAATGGCATCCTGATCACCCAGATAGTCGCTGCCCTTGATGGTGTCGAACATATGCCAGTGCCAGTTATCTTCAGACACGTTGGCCAGTGCGGCATTAACCCCGCCCTGTGCTGCCACAGTATGCGAGCGTGTCGGAAAAACCTTGGAGACCACCGCCACCTGTGCATCGGCCTGGGATAACTGCAATGCCGCCCGCAGTCCACCACCACCGGCACCAATGATCAGACTATCGAATTTGCGTCGTCGTAATGCCATTAAACCAGAACCTTGATCAGTATTGTCGCCAGCCAGGCTGCACTGGCCAATAGACCCAGAGCAAACAGGGATAACACCAGCACCCTCAGGGCCAGCGGATGAATATAATCCATGATCACGTCACGTATACCAACCCAGGCGTGAATCAACAGCATGGCCGATGCAAGCATGATCAGGACACTGTTTAGTGGCTGGCCCAGCCAGCTGCGCCATTGGCTATAACCGGATACTGGATTAATCGACAGATCCAGCAGCACATACAGGCTGAATCCAATCAGGAAAACAGCACTGAAGCGCTGTAGTGCCCAGGCCTGCAAACCATTAATACGTCTGCTCATAGCAAAACTGCCATCAACGCGACAGCCGCAAGCAATGCCAGGGCATAGACCAGCCAGGCTGAATTTCTGGCCATTACACGCTCGGTACCGATATCCAGGTCGAGAATCAGGAAGCGTATTCCTGCCAGCAGATGATAGATAAAAAACCATGCAAGCAGCCCGGTCAATACACGCAACCAGGGCGATGAAAGGCATTCCACCACTTCGTCATAGGCCTGTTCACTGGTAACGGATTTATCCAGTTGATAGATAAGAAAAGGGATGGCGATAACCATGATCACGCCAAATACGCGATGAAAGATCGATAACACTGCCGTGACCGGCAAACGGATCTGATAGAGCGTTAGAAAAACCGGTCTTTTATTATTACCTGTTAACATCCTGTTCCAGTTATTTTAAAAAACAGCCTGTATTTCGAGCCGAACACTGTGTTACTAAAAGTAAGGATAGTTGCAGCGACCACACAGTACAAGTGCATACAAAATATACTAAAAGTGTAAGCACAAATCCAGCCGATACCGAATAGCCGTATCTTAGACCTTCTAACAGGTAATGTATCTGCGCAACTCAACATCTGCTATCATTTTAGTGATAAATTTTGATAAAACAGGCAGGATTACCCATGAAACCCGAATGGAAACAGTATCTGGAAGGCCGTGGTGCAGAATTTGATCAGGACCACCTGATACATTTTGGCAACGAGGTTCGCGAACGCCGTTTTGTACGCAATGGCAATCTGATCACTGACCTGTCTGTTTATGGCCTGATCAGCGTGCGGGGAGAAGACGCCGAACAGTTCTTGCAGGGCCAGTTGACCAATGACGTACGTATGGTAGATGAACACACCGCGCAATACAGTGCTTACTGCAGCCCCAAGGGCCGGGTATTGACCTGCCTGACAATCTTTAAGCGACAGGACTGTTATTTCCTGCAATTGCCACGCAGTCTGCTCGAAGCCACGCTAACGCGTTTGAGAATGTTCGTAATTAATGCAAAGGTCACGCTGGAAGATGCCAGCGATAGCCTGATTCATATCGGTTGCTCCGGGCCGGATATCAAAGTCGATCTGCGGTCTGTGACAGATGTATTACCTGAACAAATCTGGCAGTGTACCAACACGGGCAATACCACCATTATACGGATTCCCGGACAAATACCACGTTATGAAGTTATCTGCGAGCTGGCTCAGTCTGAAAAAATATGGACAGCGCTGGATGTACGAGCGGCACCGGCCGGTTCATTCGCATGGGAGATGCTGGATGTTGATAATGGAATACCCACCATTTACCCCGATACCAGTGATGCGTTTGTGCCGCAAATGCTGAATATGCAGTTATTCGACGCCGTCAGCTTCAAAAAAGGTTGTTATGCCGGTCAGGAAATCGTCGCCCGTATGCAATACCTGGGTAAGCTCAAGCGCCGTCTGTACAAGGCCCATACTGCAGATGGTACGCAGCCGACCATCGGTATGGGTCTATATGCCGCCGAATCCAGCAGTGGCCAGGGCGCAGGAAAAGTGGTCAATGTACAGGCGTCTCCACCCGATGGCTACGATCTGCTGGTGGTCGTTGAGATCAACAGCCAGAAAGACGATACCCTGCACCTCGAAAGTGAAAACGGCCCGGTACTTGAGTTTTCACCACTGCCCTATCCATTTGATAATTAATAATAATTAATAATTATGTGACCTTGTTATTAATTATTATTATGGTAAAGATACCGTTCCACCTGTCGCTATAGTCTACAGATATTTACACTAATCTAGCGGGTATACAATGAATAACGTAGCTGAACAATGGAACGAACAGGCCTTTATTGAAGAACTACTCAGTGACCTCGAGTCCGGCCGCCTGGTTTTACCGACGCTACCGGATGTCGCATTACGCGTGAGGGACGCCGTTGAGGATGAAAACGCATCAGCTAGTAATATAGCCAAGGCCGTATCGACGGATGCAGCATTATCTGCACGTTTGTTACAGGTAGCCAACAGCCCACTCTACCGTCCCCGGACACCCGTCGATAATCTGCAAACTGCTATTGCACGGCTTGGGCAGAAGCAGATCCAGAATCTGGTTATCAGTCTGGTTATGCAACAGATGTTTCAGGCAACCGATGAAGTACTCGAAGTACGTTTGCGTGGCCTGTGGGAACATAATGTCGAAGTGGCTGCGATCTGTCATGTGCTGGCATCAGCCATACCCGTTCTGCAATCAGATCAGGCGTTGATGGCGGGGCTGGTGCATGATATCGGGATACTGCCTATCCTGGTGCGAGCGGAAGAAGTGCATGAACTGCTCGACCATCCGGAATTACTGGATAGCGTGACCAGTAAACTGCATACACAGATCGGCGCACACATACTAAAACAGTGGTCATTCCCTGAAACACTGGTCCATGTTGTGCAGGAGCATGAAAACATGGCTTATGACCATGACGGTAACGCGGACTATACCGATCTGGTGATCGTAGCAAACCTGAAAAGCCATGCCGGCACCGATCATGCCCTGGCCAGTGTCGACTGGTCCGGTGTCAGCGCCTTTGAACGACTGGGGCTGGATACAGAAATGGAAGTCATCATCATGGATGAGAACCTGGGTCAGGTCGAGGAAATACAGGAAATGCTGGGCGGTTAAACGCGCCGTTTTTTATTGTCATGGCGAGAACGTATGCCGAGTTAGCAAGCTGTAGGGCTAGCCCAGCCTACATGTATTCAATCTTCCTTACGCATATGTGGAAACAGCAACACGTCCCGAATCGATGGTGAATCGGTTAATAGCATAACCAGTCGATCGATACCTATGCCCTCACCTGCCGTTGGTGGCAAGCCGTGTTCCAGTGCACAGATGTAGTCTTCGTCATAATGCATGGCCTCATCATCCCCGGCCTCTTTTTCCTCTACCTGTTTACGAAAACGTTCGGCCTGATCTTCCGAGTCATTCAACTCCGAGAACCCGTTAGCAATTTCACGACCACCGACGAAGAATTCAAAACGGTCGGTAACAAATGGATCATCATCGTTACGGCGGGCCAGTGGTGAGACTTCGGTCGGATAGGCCGTGATAAAGGTTGGATCCATTAAACGATGTTCGACTGTTTTTTCAAATATCTCGATCTGGACTTTACCCAGCCCATAACTATCCTTGAGCGGGATATCGAGTTTACCGGCAATCTGTCTGGCCTGATCGATGTCGTCCAGCTGCTCCATGCCCAGATCCGGGTTGTAGTGCAGAATCGATTCCTTGATCGTCATACGGGTAAAGGGTTTACCGAAATCATAACTGTCACCCTGGTACTCTATGGTGGTAGAGCCCACTACATCCGCAGCAAGACCACGCAGTAATTCTTCGGTCAGGTCCATTAAATCCCGGTAATCGGCATAGGCCTGATAAAACTCGACCATGGTAAATTCAGGATTGTGGCGGGTCGACAAACCTTCGTTGCGGAAATTACGGTTTATCTCGTACACCCGCTCAAAACCACCCACGACCAGACGCTTCAGATACAGTTCCGGTGCAACGCGTAAAAACAGCTCCATATCCAGCGCATTATGAAAGGTCACAAACGGTCGAGCCGTGGCACCACCGGGTATCACCTGCATCATCGGTGTTTCGACTTCCATATAGTCACGCTGATTCAGGAAATTGCGTACATACTGGATAATGGCCGTGCGCATTTTAAAGGTTTTGCGCGTGACATCGCTCATAATCAGGTCAACATAACGCTGCCGGTAACGTGCCTCGGTATCAGTCAGGCCATGATATTTATCTGGCAAGGGTCGCAGTGACTTGGTCAGCAGACGCAGGACATCCAGCTTGACTGACAACTCACCGGTTTTGGTAATAAACAGCTTTCCTTCTGCACCCAGAATATCGCCTATGTCCCAGGTTTTGAATTGCGCATACAATCCTTCTGGCAGCGCATCACGCGATACAAACAACTGGATCTGACCCGACATATCCTGCAGCTTTACAAAACTGTTTTTACCCATCACGCGTTTAAGCATCATGCGCCCGGCCACCTGCACGCGCACCGGGTTGGCTTCGAAGAACTCATTGTCTTTATCGTCATATTCGGCGTGCAACTCTCCGGCCACGCTGTTACGCCGGAAATCATTCGGGAAGGCACTGCCCAGCTCGCGAATTTTGTTAAGCTTGTCGCGTC
>DRJJ01000238.1 GCA_011052255.1 Gammaproteobacteria bacterium
ATTACTGGAGCGTTTGGCTGAATGGTTAACAACTGAAAGCAATGAATTATTCCGTGAGCAGTTAAAGGCAGTTGCTAATCAACTAATACAGGTGGTAATAGAATCAGATCTGCCTGATAAAATAAAGCAGCTACATGTAAACCTTTCACGCAATATCACTCAACCCTTCCGGTATGAGGAACACGATATATTTGCAGAGGCAGAGCAGTATGTGCTTGAGAATATTGCTCAAGGCAAGGCCGGCGCTATGCGTATATTGATTAAGCATCTTAAACAAACAGGCCATGATATATCCGCGTGTAGTTTATTGCAAAGTGATGACAGTCATCTTGTGGAAAACAAGACTGTTAACATCGGTATGATTACGTACAATCGACTGGAATTTACCCGCCAGGCGATTGATGCCTTGATCAAATACACGGATTCTCCCTATGTGTTGACGGTGGTTGACAATAACAGTCAGGACGGTACGCGCGAATATCTGATGCAAATGCAACAGCAAGGTGCAATTAACAATCTTGTTTTACTGGATGAAAATGCAGGTGTTGCGAAGGCGGCTAATGTAGCCTGGCTGCAGGAGCCCGATGTGGCTTATTTCCTAAAGCTTGACAATGATATTGTTGTTCAGAAAGCCGGCTGGTTAAAGGCGATGGTCGATACGATCGATCAAGTCAGTGAGGCCGGTGTAGTGGGTTATAATTTTGAGCCGATCAGTTTTCCTCAGTATAAAATCGAAGGTGTGACAGTAAGATTAAAGGACAATTGTGGAAAGAATATTCTGGGTGGGGCATGCATATTGATACCCAGGCGAACTGAAAAATTACTGGGCTACTGGAATGAAGAGTACGGGCTTTATGGTGAGGAAGATGCAGATTATGGTGCGCGTGTTGCATTTTCAGGATTGCGCAATGTCTATATGGATGACGAAAATATAGGGTTACACTTGCCGGCTGGAAAAGCGGCGGCTATCGATCCGGTTACGCTGGCGGCGAATGATGCTGCGGAAATAGAATTACACAGGGAGTATCGTGAATGGAAGGATGATCAGCGTCGTGAGAACATCAAGGATGGCGGAATATTTAACGGAAATATCCTTGCTTATATGAATAAAGAGAAATCTTTATATATATCGGCAGGGAAATTAGCCCATGAGAAGCGGGATGAAAAAGCTGAAACGTTAGGTAAAGACTGTAAATCAGGCCATCTGAAGGTAGCAATTTTCTCACCCAACCATAATGCAACAGCATGCCCGCAACTACGCCTGGGCCTGCCTATCGAAAAATGGCCTGAAAGGGTTGAATGTAAATGGGCGCTTGATATAGATGAATCCGGACAGTATAAGCTGGACAAAAACGCGCATGAGTGGGCTGATCTGATTATTGTACAGAGGTTCATGGTCTGCAAGGAGATGCAGAATTTAATTAATATTCTACTGAAATCCGGCAAACCGTTGATATATGAGGCGGATGACCTGCTTGTTGGTGAACCATCAGAAGATAGTGTGCATTATGAGGTCTTAACAAGACATAGCCCATATATAAAGGAATTTTTAGGAAAGGTTGATGCGGTGACTACATCGACAGCCAAACTGGCAGAATATTATCGAAAGTATTGTCAAAATGTATATGTGTTGCCAAATCTAATTGACCTGGAAAGATGGGGAAAATCACATCACCTGACAGAGAATGAAGGGAAACTTACCATTGCTTATGCAGGTACACCAACACACGAGCAGGATCTTTCTCTGGTCGAATCTGCACTTGAAAAAATAGCCATGAAATATGGTTCCAGGGTTCGTTTCCTGTTTATGGGTTGTTATACAGAACGAATTACAAAGATCCCGGGTTTTGAGAGTATAGATTTTGAGCTGGGTTACGATGCCTATATGGATAAAATCAGGCAACAAAAAATCGATATAATGCTATCACCACTTCTTGATAATGAATTTAATTGTTGTAAAAGCAATATAAAATGGCTTGAATATACAACTCTTGGATTGCCAGGTATATACAGTGACCTGGAGCCATACCGTCATGATGTTATACAGGGTGAGACCGGTCTTTTATGTAACAATACGCAGCAGTCATGGTTTGATGCGATTGATTTGCTGATCTCACAGCCTGAGTTGAGAGAAAAACTAGCTACACAGGCTTTACAGAAAGTTATCAATAATTATTCACTGAGCAAAGGTTCGGAGCTGTTTTACCGAACATGGAGTGAAGTGTCTTCAATGCATCAGGTAAACAACAGGGGAGTGTCAGGTGTTACCTTCTCATCTGTGGAACACAACGGGAAGGCGGATGAGGGTAATAAAGATACTAATTCTGCCAGTTGTATGCCTGGAAACGAACAGAATCAGGAGTTTTATAATAGTTGGGTAAGGCAGCACTCCCTGACAGAAGGCGGGATACAACTCGTTGCGGAGCGTATGCAGAACCAATGGAAAGTCCATCCCTCTATACATCTGGTTGTTAAAGTAACAAAAGGGCAGGAAACCGCCCTGTCAGGTTTACTGAGTAATCTGGGTAATCAGTTCTATCAACACTGGTCGTTAACCGTTGTTTCGGATATGCCGTGTCCTGATATGATCTTTAATCAGGCTGATATGCTTGAATGGCGTCAGACAAATAGTGGTGACTTATCTGCCGTAAACCATGTTCTGTCTTCGTCGAAAGCGGACTGGGCAGCTTTAATTCGGGCAGAAGACCGGCTTGAACCACAGTTGTTATTATTCTGTGCTGATTATATAAATCTGCACCCGGAATGGGTGATGATGTACTGTGATGAAGATGAACTGGGCACGGGTTCCGATTGTTGCAACCCGCTTTTCAAGCCCGATATTAACATTGATTTACTACGCTCTACTGATTATGCGGGCTGGTTCAGCCTGGCGCGCACAGATGCAATCAATTCAAGTGGGGGTTTTGGCGACTATCCTGGGTATGAAAACCATGATCTGGTATTCAAGCTGTATGAGCACTATGGAAAGAGTGCCATAGGGCATATTTCCGATGTGCTCTATCATTCTTATCCCTGTGCTGATAAATCAGAAGCTGTATTGCAGCAAGTGGTTAAAGATCATCTGACGCGAACTGGAGTATATGCGAAAGTAGAACAGGGTTTTCTGTCAGGCACCTGCAGGGTGGTATATCAGCATAATACTACACCGATGGTATCAATTATCATTCCTACCCGCGACAAGCTTGAATATATTCAGCCATGTGTGGATAGTGTGCTTGAGAAAACGGACTACCCGAATTACGAAATACTGATAGTTGATAATAATAGTGAAGACCCTGATGTACTGGAATATTTTAAAGGGCTGGCCAGTACATATGACAAGGTAAGGATACTTGAATATTCTGAAAGTTTTAATTACGCCGCTATCTGTAACCTTGCTGCTCGTGAGTCCAGAGGGGAATACCTGTTACAGCTTAATAATGACACCGAGATCATTCAGTCAGCCTGGCTGACCCGCATGATGCATCATGCACAGCGTGATGAAGTGGGTGTGGTAGGTGCACGACTGGTCTTCCCTGGCACAGGTAAAATACAGCATGCCGGTGTTGTATTGGGTATGGATCTGATCGCTGATCACCCGTTTTTGGGTGTACTTGATATTACCGAACCGGGGTACATGGGCAGGGCGCAGCTCGATCAGAACTACTCAGCTGTAACAGGTGCATGCCTGTTGATCAGAAAATCTGTCTATGAAGAACTGGGTGGTATGGATGAAAACCACCTGAAGGTTTCGTATAACGACGTAGATTTGTGCCTGAAAGCCAGTGAAACAGGCTATCTGGTCGTCTGGACTCCGTATGCAACAGTTGTTCATCATGGCTCGGTAAGCCAGAAGGACGAATACAAGGACCCTGAGGTCAATGCAAAACAAATAGCAAGATTCAGGCAAGAACAAAAAACCATGTTTGAACGATGGAGTAAAGTAATTGCTCATGACCCGGCCTATAACAGAAATCTCAGTCTCAGCGAGCGTGACTATCGTGTAGAGAAAAATATTGTCATTAACTGGGATGTTAATTTTCACGACCGTACCCGGATACTTGGTGTACCCCTGCATGGTGGCAGTGGAGAATACAGGGTGACTTCACCCCTTCGTGTGCTTGATCGTGAAGCGCTTGCACAAACAGATGTCACATACTCGGAAGTGTATAATACTCAACGTGTATTGACGTCTTCAGAATTACAAAGAGTGCAGGCAGACACTCTTTTACTTAACGCACCGGTTCTTGATGCACATCTTCATGCGCTCAATAATTATAAAAAACTCAATGATGTTTTTCTGGTGTATTCACTTGATGATCTGATTACCAGGGTTCCACGGGAAAGTCCTGCATGGAAAAAGATACCAGCTGATGCCAGGTCACGTATACGGGAGGGGTTATCGTATTGTGACAGGATGATTGTATCTACAGAGCCGATTGCACACTATTGCAGAAATATGATTGACGATATTCAGGTGATACCCAATACACTTGAAAATGCAATATGGGGCGGTTTAACATCACGCCGTTCTTCGGGCAAAAAGCCACGTGTAGGGTGGGCGGGTGCGCAGCAACATGAGGGTGATTTACGCATCATCGAAGATGTAGTTAAACAACTGGCAGATCAGGTGGAATGGGTATTTTTTGGTATGTGCCCGGACAGTCTAAAGCCATACGTACGTGAGCAGCACGAGTTTGTCATGTCGTACTATGACTACCCGGAAAAACTGGCCAGCCTTAATCTGGATCTGGCGCTGGCGCCACTGGATATTAGCCCATTTAACGAAGCCAAGAGTCATCTCAGGTTACTGGAGTACGGCATCCTTGGCTGGCCTGTGATATGCACAGATATATTGCCATACCAGAATGGGCCTGTATGCAGGGTCGGTAACACAACAAAAGAGTGGGTGGATGCGATACAGGCGCGTATAAATGATCTTGATGCAACCCGACTTGAAGGGGACCGCCTGCGTCAGTGGGTACTAGATAATTATATACTGGAAAATAATCTTGATATCTGGTTACGTGCTTTAACCAGTGATGAGTTGCGGGAAGCGAATCATGAATCAAATCTGATAGAGCGAGCCGTAATGCGGTAGAAGAAGGGTACTGTTTAGGCGGCACAGGCCAGCATTGTTAGAATTTATCTGTTTTTGATCCCCTCACCCCAACCCTCTCCCTCAGGGAGAGGGGGTTAACGATCGCTAATATAGTATATAAAACAGATAGATAAGAAGTATTTAAGCTCGGCTGGCTATGAACAGATATATTTGAATATCCAGGCTTAAAGATATCTCCAGGGCGGCCGTTAAAGTGGCTGGAGGCGGTGAATGGCGTAATAACAGAACGCTATATCCGCTAAACATTATTAGGAAGCCCAATCAACAAGTCGGGTTTCTGTTTTTGGAGAATTTATCATGGCTTTAGTCGTAAACACCAACCTAGCAGCCCTCAACGCGCAACGTAATCTGAACACCAGCCAGAGCGCAATCAGCACTTCACTGCAGCGCCTGTCTTCAGGTCTGCGTATTAACTCAGCGAAAGATGATGCTGCCGGCCTCGCAATTGTTGAAGGTTACACCAAGCAGATTCGTGGTAACGCAGTTGCGGTCAGGAATGCTGCTGATGGTATCTCATTAGGACAAACTGCTGAATCAGCCCTGGGTCAGGTTTCCGGTAACATCCAGCGTATTCGTGAACTGGCGGTACAGGCAGCCAATGGCTCAATTGGTTCTACCGAACGAGGCCAGATCCAGAAGGAAGTGGATCAGTTGACCCAGGAACTGTCACGTATCATTCAGACCTCTGAGTTTAATGGTACCGCACTGTTGAGTGCCACTAGCAGCTTAACATTCCAGGTAGGTTCTGACGGTACTGCTACCAACCAGGTATCAGTATCAACTGCCAACGTAACAGGCATTGCCGGTTATGCAGCCAGTCTGAGTGCAACGGGTACCGTTGATGTATCCACATCTGCCGGCGCTATTGCAGCATTGAGCTCTCTCGATTCCTCAATTACGACCATATCGGGCGAACGTGCTACCTTCGGTGCGGTTCAAAACAGATTTGAAGCGGTTATCTCTAACCTTGAATCAGTGAACGAATCACTGTCTGCTTCACGTAGTCGTCTGCAGGATGCTGACTTCGCTGCTGAAACAGCCAACCTGACACGTGCACAGATCCTGCAGCAGGCTGGTGTATCTGTACTGTCTCAGGCGAACACATTGCCTCAGTCAGCACTGGCGTTGTTACAGTAAGTTAAAGGAACTGATACGTCCGGGACACAAGTCCCGGGCGCTATCTAACCGAGACAATAGAATTCTTTATATCATTACACCAAAGTACTGGCTGAAATGAATAACAAAACAACACACCCGAAAAAAAACATATCGAGGCAGGACTCTACCCCGACAGGCAAGGATCTGCCGCTTTTTACTTATCTTGTAAATTATATCAATACACCGGGTTCCGCCCGGCTCATCCGTTTTTCTCGTCACGATACCCAGTGTAGTAATCTGGATTTGCATCTGATGGTAGACCCGTCAAACAGGCATGTTATCAAAGTGGTTGATTCTGATAAGAAAGATGTGATCAGAGAGATACCGTATAGCGACCTCCTGCATATTATGCAGGTAACCCCATCCATCATGGGCCTGCAAGAAAAAGGATCTAAGTGTATATCTGGCACTGAAGTTGCATTATCTATGTGCAGTGTACTGGAGGTTATATGATTCGATCACCCGGAATTGGCTCAGGACTGGATGTAAACAGCATTGTTAATCAGTTACTGGCGATCGAGCGCAGGCCGCTGAACCTGATTGAACGCAAACAGAGTGATGCAAAAGCACAGTTGAGTGACATTGGTCGCCTTAACAGCACAATGGCCACGTTCCAGACCGCTATGCGTGATTTGAGTTCACTGTCAGATTTCAAGTTTTTTTCGACGACATCCAGCGATGAAACGGTGATTGGCGCTAGTGCTGACAGCACGGCCGCAACCGGTACGTTCAGCGTCAGGGTAGATAACCTGGCCGTTGCGCAAAAACAGAGCTCGCGTGCTTATGCAGATTCAGGTACTACTACCATTGGTGGTACCGGTGACATGACAATCACCCTTGGTGGTAACAGCACCACCATACTCAATGCAGGCAGTCTGACACTGACGGGATTACGGGACGCTATAAATAATGCATCAGACAACCCCGGTGTGACGGCCAGCATATTGTCTGAAAACAGCGGTAGCTTCCGTTTGATATTAACATCCAATGATACAGGTTTGGCTAACCAGGCTACTCTGGGTTTTAGCGGAACGGCTGGCGATGCAGCCAATCTGAATATGACCCAGATCGTTGCGGCTGAAGATGCCAGTATCCTGGTTGATAATACCTTTACCATTACGCGTAGCAGCAATACGATAACCGATGCGATATCAGGCGTTACACTGAATCTGGTCTCAGAGAGTACAACCGCAGCATCAATCAATATCAATCGCGATAACGCCAAGGTTGCCGAGTCAGCGCAGACCTTTATTGATAGCTATAATGATCTGCAAAGCATGATAGATGGATTACGTAAGGGCAGTTTACAGGGAGATAACTCCTTACTGTCTATGGAATCACAGTTACGTAGTATTTTTAACAACCCGCCAACCGGCCAGAACTCACAGTATACCTATCTCAGCGAAATCGGAGTGTCGTTCGACAAGTTGGGCAAACTGTCACTGGATACAGACAAGTTGAACACGGCACTGGATACGGATTTCTCCGGTGTGGCCGAACTGTTTGCCAACGATGATCAGGGTTATGCATTCAGGCTGGAAGCACTCGCTACCAGTTTACTCGCACCGGATGGTTTGCTGGATGCGCGCAAATCCGGAATAGAGACAAGAATAGATTCGTTTGACCTTCGGATTGAGCGAGAGGAATACCGGCTTACTCTGGTAGAGTCGCGTCTTCGTAAGCAATTTACCGCACTGGATACGCTTCTGTCCAGTATGCAGAGTACCAGTAATTTTTTATCGCAACAGTTGGCTTCGTTGCCTAATTTCAGTAAACAGAAGTAATGTCAGGTGATCTTGATTGAGCTCAATAACAGGTGGTGATGATATGAGTTATCCGAATATACAAACGGCAGTGAACCAGTACAAGCAGGTTGGTGTTCAGAGTGGCCTGACCGACGCAACGCCCTATCGACTGGTTCAAATGCTGATGGAAGGTGCATTGGAAAGAGTTAGTAAGGCCAAAGGCACCATGCAACGTCATGACTTTATCGAGAAGGGCCGCTATATCACTTCAGCCATGTCGATAATCGATGGACTGCGCGGTAGCCTGGATTTTGAAGTGGGTGGCGAAATAGCAGTGAACCTGGACAACCTGTATGAATACATGAACCGGCGTTTGATGGAAGCCAATACCTCCAACAATCCAGACCTGCTGGATGAAGTAAGCCAGTTAATGAGCACTATCAAGGAAGGTTGGGATGGTGTACCCGTATCGATACAGGAAGAACACGCGCGCTCTAAAAGCGCTAATGCCTAGGCGTTATATCAGGTCACTATAATGAATACCATCATGCCGATAAAAGTAGAACGAGCTGCTTCGATAGACACTATCATGGAAATGACCAGGGTCATGAATGAAGCTTCCAGCTCAGGGGATTGGGATGTCGTAACCGAAGTAGAGCAAAAACGGCAGCCATTAATCAGAACCTTTTTTGGCGATCTCTCACAGCTGGTCGACGGGCCGAAAAGTTCCGACATACTGCAACAACAAATTCAGAAAATACAGACAACCGACCAGGAAATCATGCAACGTGCAGATCAGGCACGTATAGAAGCGGGCAAGGATCTGCAATCTATCAGCAAGGGCCAGCGCGTAAGCCAGGCCTATATTCAGAATCAGGCCTAGAACCTCCGGCTTAATCATGACTCAGCTGCCGGTATCTGAACGATCAGATGTATTCAATGACAATCTGATATACGAAGGGACGGTGCCGCTCACCTGTCAGCATCTGGATAACATGCCAGATGATGACGCACTCACCCAGATTAATATTAACAATGAAAAAGTCCTGCGCATGGTTGCAGCACTCGATGAAATGCACATAGATACCCATGAGGAACCGGGGCATACACACGATATTGCCCGACTCGAGTTCAAGATAAATATGTTAATGGATCTGGTAGGTCAGTTACTGGAGCGTCAGTTGCAACTACCATCCCGCAGGCATGTCTGCGTCAATGCTTATGGCATGCAGGTCGCTATGCCAGAACAGGATACAATTGAGTCAGGTCAGCTTATCAAGGTATCACTGTTCTTTACAGAGGCCTATCCAAGACCGGTAGTCCTGTTTGTTTCCATATCCAGCAGCAGCCCTCACACAGTATCGGGCCAGGTTATGGCCCTGTCAGAAGCAGTACAGGATTTACTGGAACGACTGATTTTCCGTCAGCACCGACGCAATGTAGCTCAGCAGCGCGTTAGCAAAAGCTGAC
>DRJJ01000239.1 GCA_011052255.1 Gammaproteobacteria bacterium
ATTTCAAGAGGTGACATGCCCGGCTCATCGTTAGGTATCGCGCGTAATTCAAAACGTGCGCCGCGGGCGCTGTCGTTCACCAGTTCCGGCATCGCATTGGACAGGCCACCAGCACCCACATCGTGTATTGCGATTATCGGGTTGCCCTGGCCCTGACGCCAGCATGCATCAATCACTTCCTGACAACGGCGCTCCATCTCCGGGTTGCCGCGTTGCACAGAGGCAAAATCCAGGTCTTCATGGCTGTCACCGCTGGCCATTGATGAGGCGGCACCCCCGCCCAGCCCGATCAGCATACCCGGGCCACCAAGCACCACCAGCTGCGCGCCGGGTGGAATCCTGTTTTTGTGAATCTGATCGTTACGGATCGTACCCAACCCGCCGGCCAGCATAATTGGTTTGTGATAGCCGCGTATTTCCATACCGGTAGGCCCGGGTACACGCTGTTCATAGGTGCGAAAATAACCACAAATATTCGGGCGGCCGAATTCGTTATTGAAGGCGGCGGCACCCAGCGGGCCTTCAAGCATGATATCCAGTGCCGACGCAATACGCTCCGGCTTGCCGTGATCGGTTTCCCAGGGCTGCGGCGCATCCGGCAGTTTCAGGTTGGACACCGAGAAACCACACAGGCCGGCCTTGGGCTTTGAACCGCGACCGGTAGCCCCTTCGTCACGTATCTCGCCACCGGACCCGGTAGCCGCGCCCGGGAAAGGGGAAATGGCAGTTGGGTGGTTGTGTGTCTCGACCTTCATCAGGATGTCGACATCCTCGGCTGAGGTTCGGTAACAGTTATCCTGAACATCAGGAACAAAGCGTGTCGCGCTATGCCCACGCATTACCGATGCATTGTCCTCGTACGCAGACAGAATGCCATTGGGATGTTTTTTGTGGGTATTGCGGATCATTGCGAACAGGGACAAGTCACACTCCTGCCCGTCGATGATCCAGTCGGCGTTGAATATCTTGTGACGACAATGCTCGGAATTGGCCTGGGCAAACATCATTAGCTCGATGTCGTTCGGGTTACGACCGATCGTCGTAAAATTATCGACCAGATAATCGATTTCATCTTCCGCCAGTGCCAGACCAAACTCACGATTGGCCCTTACCAGCGCATCACGGCCTCCACCGGTCACATCCACAGTACGCAGCGGAGCAGGCTCGGCGTTACTGAATAGTGACCCGGCGTCGTCATTGTTAAACAACACCGCCTCGGTCATGCGGTCGTACAGCAGGGGTAAAATCGCGTGTAGCTGTTGTTCAGTCAAGGCCTCGCCATGCAGCCAGTAACTTATGCCACGTTCCATCCGGACGATGCTGTCCAGCCCACAATGATGGGCGATATCCGTCGCTTTACTGGACCACGGCGAGATGGTGCCCGGACGCGGTACCACCCGGATCAGCTGCCCCTCAGGCTCGGCTACCGGCAATGCGGGCCCGTAATCAAGCAGGCGCTCAAGCACCTGTCTCTCGGTATCGGTCAGTTGATTTTGCAGATGGACAAAATGAGTGTATTCGGCGTAAAGCCCGCTGATCCCGGGTATCCGGTTTTGCAGCATATTATCCAGCTTGTTAAGTCGAAAATCCGAAAGTGCCGGGCTGCCTCTCAGTAGTAACATGCTGTTATCTCGACGCCAGAAAAACAAGCCGTCATGATACTTGAACTGTGCCCCAGTAGCGAGCCGCTCACAATTGACACCAGTCCAGGCCGGCTTGCTGATCGGCCATCAATAGCTGGCAGTCCAGCGGCGCATCAAACTCATTCAGTAACTGATTGATTAATTCCGTGGAATTATTTTTCTCGCTGATATGGGCTGCAATCAGAAAACGCAGCTGACCGGTATCCAGAGACTGCAATAGCGCCAGCGACTGGTGATTGGCCAGGTGGCCGTAATCACTGCCGACCCGTCGTTTCAATGATTCCGGGTAGCTGCTCTCGGCCAGCATATGCTGATCGTGATTCCACTCCAGTATCAACGCATCCACCCCGTGCAGGGCATCAAGAATATGGGGAGTGGTGCTACCGGTATCTGTCAGGATGCCGAGGCGTTGCTGACCCTCGGTGATAACGAACTGGGTCGGCTCCCGGGCATCATGTGGTACGGGCACTGGCTGGACATGCAAGCACCCCAGTGTAAAAGATTGATGAGGGTTGAATTCCGTCACCCTGACAGACGGTTCGAACTTGCAGGCGGCACGGGTGCCAGCTGTCATCCACACCGGGATATCGTATTTACGTGACAGCACCGATACGCCACGCACATGGTCACCATGTTCATGGGTAACCAGAATCGCATTGATCTGTTCTGGAACCAGGCCCAGCCGATCCAGTCTGTGTACGGTTTCCTGACAGGAAAAACCACAGTCGATCAGAATACAATCGGCGGCATGCGTTACGACCGTTGCGTTGCCTTTACTGCCACTACCCAACAGGGCAAAGCGCATATTTGCTCCCGTTCAGCCTGTGACCATACCTGCTACAGATTTACTTTAACTGTTCATGCAACAGGGTAAGGATACGTGTTGCCGTTTTGCTGCGATCACGATTGCCATCCTTATCCTGTACAACCACCTGGCTCTTGACGCCATCACTGCGCACATTGATCATAAACAGACGCGATCCCGGCTTTTCCTCATCACTTTTCCAGAATGCAAGGCTGGAGAGAAAGCCCCCTTCCTTCTTGCCTTCAGTCGGATCGTTATAACGCACCGTATAGATACCACGGCTACGGTCCCGGTCTTCTACACTGAAGCCAACGCGATCCAGAGCCAGACCCACATAGCGCCACGCACGGTTGAAACTATCGTCCACAATCAGGCGATTATTGCCATCACCATCCTTGGCCATCCTCGCCTTGGGTGGCAATTGCTCAGGTTGTGCCAGCAGGCGGCGAGCACGTACATTCTCGATACCGATAAACACCATCATCTGGCGCAGCATTTCGGCTTCCAGGCCAGGGTCAGAAGGCCTGGCTTCCCAGTAGGTCCCTTCCTGCTCAATACCCGTGCCTTCACGCTTTTCTTCAAGACCACGGTGGGTGATGTAGAGTTCAGTCGTACCCGGGGCTTCGCCCTTCTCCAGCCGAATTCGATATTTATCCATGGTGCTGGATGAATAGATCCCGTCAGAAATTTTACTTAACATGCCCTGTATGAAGTCCTTGGGAATATCTGCCCGGTTAACCATCCAGTCAGTTTCCATAATGCCGGTAGACGGGTTATCAATCTTTAACAGGAAGCCGTTTTTCAGCCAGAATTCACGTATTTTATCCCACACCTGTTCTACATTGCCCTGTAAAACCAGCCACGCCATGCCACCATTGCGGATATAGCGGATACCTGGTTGTTCCGGTAGCACACGATTATTGGCCTGAATTACCTGTGTTGCCTGATTTGTCTGTAAAGACTGGCCACCATAACTCGAGCGCACCGCGGTCGATACCTGCTCATCCGGGATCGCCAGTACATTATCTTTTGAGGGCGCACTCAAATCAGGGGGGACGGACAGATCCGTTTCAACACGAGACGACTTGTAATCCACATCACGCTGATCCGGAAACGCCTCTTCAAATTCAGCCGATATACTACAGGCAGATAGTATTGCCAAACTGGCTATTACAGACAATCGCATCCAGATAACATTAAATTTCATACCGATTTTACCATTCATTTCAATACAATACCTGCGCTTTGCATAGCCTTGCGCAAGAGATTCCGGTACATTTCTGCCAGCGGTGTTAGTGGCAGGCGTATACCCGTTTCAATTAAACCCATCTCGTATAAAGCCCATTTCACCGGAATCGGGTTGGCTTCGAGAAAAAGTGCCTCATGCAGGGCGCTGATACCCTGGTCAATATCGTGAGCCCGCTGTGCATCACCTGCCAGTGCCGCAGCATAGGCATGGTGCACCTCGGCCGGGGCAATATTGGCGGTAACTGATATCCCCCCTCTGGCACCCGCCAGAATACAGTCCA
>DRJJ01000240.1 GCA_011052255.1 Gammaproteobacteria bacterium
CGGCCCGATCAGATACAGCTGCTCAGACTCTTGTGCTACCTGCTCATCAGACTGAGGGGCATCAGCCATAGCCACATTCGCTACGCATCCCGCCGTAAACAATATAATTAGATAGTGAAAAAATGGTCGTTTTATCATTTTTGGCACTCCACACACCAGGGCCAGCAGATCCAGGCCGTCTTATCCGTTTTTTCAGCATTATATAGGAAATAATTGATATATGTGGATATTTTAACCGGTAATCTTGCCAGTTTGCCCCCGCAAACAACCTATTATATAGATATCATCGCTATCGACTCAACTCACTCGCATGGGCCGGTCGTTATTTTGTAGCGTGATAATATAGTCGAAACCTGTTTACAAACAGAGCGTCGCCGTATTCAAGCATGTGTCGACATTTCTTACATGGCAGCTCACATCAACTTGATCACGCATTCACTATGTTTAATTATCAATATCAAATAGTTACATTGTTTTCTGCCGGCCTGATCCGTATTCAGGTCTGAAGCAAGCCGAATATTAGTTATTGGTAAGCTGCGTGCACACATTTTCCAGATGTCGGGATTGTTTACATTCGGTGGATATACGAAATGAAATTATTCTGTTTTTTACTATTATTTCATACACTTAACATTGTTGGCACGGTATCTGCATCATAGGCAAGTGAGACGAAACATTTTGAATACTGTAGATAACGAACAGTGTAACTTTTAACAGAAAGGAAACATAAAATGAAAACTTACATAAAACTAGCACTGGGCGCTATCCTTGCCTTAAGCATGGGTGTAGCTCAGGCTACCGCACTGAATGGTACATTAAAGATCGTGGGTGTTGGCCTGGTAGATGTTGATGCTACAAATGGCACGGTGGACTTTGCCCCTAATCCAAACCAGACTTTTACTATTGTAGGTACAGGCGATCTGGCTGTGTTCTCTGGCGCATTAAATGGTGTTATCTATAGCGCAAACACATCAAGTCCTCTTTCTGCCTTCTTTAGTATGGCTGCAGGAACCGGCGAGCTGTTCCAGTTTGACCTGGTATCAATGGTTCTGTCTGACGACGGCACATTCCAGGATGCAACCATACAAGGTACTGCTTTGTTTCTGGTCGGTAGTGATCTCCACCAGGCAGACATGACAATGTTACTGTCTAGCCAGGGCAGAGATGCAAACCCAGGTGCACCGGGACATTTCCAGTCATGGTCTGCTTCCGTTCCTGAGCCTGCTACTCTGGCAATGTTTGGACTTGGCCTGATCGGTCTTGGCTTTGCCAAACGCAAAAAAGCATAATTACAAGACTTACTTGTAGTTCGCTAAAAAGCCCCTCTAAATGAGGGGCTTTTTTATTGCCCATCGGGCATATAAACTCGTGCGTATCCACTTACCCTTTTTTTATAACCTACTTTATGAAATTACTGATTACACTGGACTATGAGCTTTTTTTTGGTCGTATCACGGGTAGCCCACAACGCTGCCTGATCGATCCTGTCGATGAGCTAACCAGACAACTGCGTCGTACAGGGAAAGAAATAAAACTGTGCCTGTTTGTCGATGCCGGTTACCTAATCAGGTTACAGGCCGAGGCCATTAAATTTCCACAATTGGGTCAACAGTACAAACTAATCATCAGGCATTTGAAGGCATTAGCCGCACAAGGGCATGAAATCCAGCTACACATACACCCACACTGGGAAGACAGCCATTTTAATGGCCAGGACTGGGAGATCGACTTTTCCAGATATCGCCTGCACGAATTTTCTGATACCGAAATACATCGAATAGTAAAAGACTATACCGAACTGCTCAGCAAGATTTCTGGCAATGGGGTATTTGCCTACCGCGCGGGGGGATGGTGCCTGCAACCGTTCGACAAATTATCCAATGCGCTTGCTGAGAATGGTGTGTGGCTGGACAGCACTGTATATTACAAGGGTTTATCGAACGAGCCTACGCGCTGGTTTGACTTTACCCGGGCCCCGGCCAAGGCATACTGGCACTTTAACAATAATCCGCTATTTGAAGATGCAAATGGAGGCTTTCTCGAAATTCCGATAAGCTCGGTCAGGATAAGTCCCGCTTTCTTCTGGCGACTGCTGTTTAACAAATTCATTAAAAATCCGTCACATCAAACCTACGGAGACGGGAGTTCCATGCACTGGACGAAGTTACAGTATTTCAAAATGCTGACCAGTTACAGCTATTCTGTTGCCAGCGTCGACGGGTTGAAGGCATCCTTGCTGCCAAAAGCCTGTAAGCAGGGTTTATCGCGAGGAACCGGTGATATTTTCAACCTGATAGGTCACCCGAAGGCATTGACGCCCTATTCTATCAAAAAGCTGGCGGAGTTTATTAGCACCCATGAGGTGGAGTCAGTTACCTATTCCAGTTTCAGAGAGCTCAGACCACGATAGCCCGCCATCATACCAGTAGTATTTTACATCAGGCCAAACGTTTAAGCAGCTCTTCAGCCTGCTTGCGTTCTTCAAAGAATTTATCACTTCCAAGAATCGTTTCAAGCATCTGCTTAGCTTTTAATACTTGCCCTTTATCTGCATATACGCTCGCCAGATGATAGTGGATACTCGGATCTTCAGCCTGAGATGCAGCCCGTTTCAGCAGTGAAAACGCCTTGTCGGTATTCCCTGATTTGAAATATATCCAGCCCAGTGTATCTTGCAACGCGGCATTCCCTTTGCCCTGCTCATATGCCTGCTTTGCGTACTTCAGTGCCTGCCCAAGGTCGACGTTCATATAAGCCAGAGCAATATTATTCAGGCTGCCAAGATGGCCTGGTGATTTTTCGAGAATAGACTGGTATTGCACAATTGCCTTATCCCAGCGTTTCTCCTTCAGGAGAATATTTCCATAATCAAATGTTGCATCCCTGTCTTCAGGATGTTCTGATAACCAGGATTCGATCAGCTGCAGGCCATCTTCTTTCTGACCTAACGCATAATATGCCGAGTAAAGCTTATAGAGTGTTTTTCTTGCCGGTTTACGCTGAAGTGCCTCTCTGTAACTGCTTTTAGCTTCCTTGTAACGCGATTGCGACATAAGGATATCACCCGCCAGGTTAAATCCTGTAGTAGAATCCTGCCCGGTAGTTTGCATGTTTCTGGCTATCTCCAGTGCCTGGTCGACATTGCCTTCCTGGAGCTGCACCAGACTGAGTGCGTTCTGTAAACGTAGCGAATCGGGGTCAATCCTGATTGCCTGGATCAGATACCTTTTAGCTTTTTCTGGCTGATTTATTCTGGAAAGAAAAACAGCAAATTCAATATACATCTGGCTGTTATTCGGGTATTTATCCAGCAGTGTTTTATAGTATTTAATGGTGGTTTCATTATCAACTGATGACTGGTTGACTCGTGCCATCAGCATGTCACGAAACGCATTCTCAGGATACTGCTTTTGCGATGACACCAGTAAACGTTTAGCGTTATCAACATCCTTCTTCTTGATATAGTAATTAGCCAGAATCAGGATGGGTGTTATATCATCCTTGCTTGAAGCAACTGCCTGTTTTAGCCATACCAGTGCCTTATCACTATTTCCGGAATTGATCTCAATCTGTGCCAGCCCCATATAGGCAGGAACATTCGTATCCTGGAAAATGAGAATCTCCTCAAAATATTTCCTGGACTCTTTAAACTTACCATTGGCCAGCTCATTCCTTGCCAGATAAAATCGGGCCATAATATTGTCAGGTGATGCCTGGATGGCATTTTTAAAATATCGGCTTGCTTCAGCTGATTTACCCGCAACTGATTCTACAATGCCGTTTACAATATCAGCGTTATAGCTCTCCAGGCCCAGATCATACAAACTGCGGGCCAGTTTTCTGGCATTGGATATATCTGACTTATGCAGATATATCTGTATCTGCAGAATTACCGAGCGCACATTACCCGCTTTACCCAGCGCTTCCAGGCTATTTAAGGCCTCCTCATATCTGGCATCTCTTATATAAGCGACGGCGAGAGTGTTCCCTAGCGCTACGTTATCCGGATCTTTATTAGCTGCCTGCTTTAGCGTTCTAGTCACCTGATCGCCTTCGCTGTCTCTGGCCGCTATTTCACCGAGCAAAGCCAGTACCTGGTTGTCAGACATTCCGGTTGAAAGAGCAGGCAAAAGAATAGTGAGGGCTGCCTCATTCTGCCCCAGTTTTACACGTACTGCCGCCAGCAGCTTTCTTGCTTCCAGGTTACCTGGCACACCGTCAACATATCGTGTTAGCGACAAAATAGATTGTTCGTAATTTCCGTTCACATATTGAATAGCGCCCAATAGCATATACGGAGGCAATAAATTCGGAAGTAATTTAGTCACCTCATAAAGCTTGTTATTTGCCAGTTCGTAGTCTTTTTTAATGTAGGCCAGTAATCCTTCGTAATACATGGTATACGGATAATTCGGGTAGGCCTCTGCGATAGCAGTGATATATTTTTCAGCACCTTTGATATCTTTTTTAACAAGCAGGCCCTGAATAAGTCCAACCCTGATGGAATAGGATTTTATATTAAAGATTTTCGGCCCATCCAGCTCGATAGCTTTTTTATAGGATTCGATTGATTCATCTACCTTATTTTGCAATCGATAAAGGCCTGCCTGCAAAATCCAGGCATCCCGATATTCCGGGTGGCTTTCAGTCAGCTTTTTCAGCTGGCTTGCTGCAATATCCCATTTACGTTCATAGACAGAAATCCCTGCAAACCCTAATTTAGCAGGTGGGAAATCTTTTTTGTACACCAGGGCCTGTTTGTATTTTTGTGCTGCTTCCTGATGATTATTTAATCCTATAAATGCATCACCTATGTAAGTAGTGATAACAGCCTTCTGTTCAGCCCCCTCGAATTGCTCGGCCTTATATCCATAAACAAGCTTTTCATATTGTTGACTGAGTAAAAGCGCACGTGCCAGATCGAGTGCTATGTCGTTTTTGTTACCGCCATATTGTATATACCTTTCAAATTCTTTTTCTGAAGTTAATCCGTCGCCAACCTCCAGGTATATTTTTCCAAGTAATTTTCTTGCTGCTATATTCTTTTCATCTGAACTGATGACTCGCTTCAGTTCTATGACGGCAGTTCGATAGTTCTTTTGCTGGAAATACTTTCCTGCTTTTTCTATTTGCTGTTCTGGTGTTTCTGAACTACAGGATATTATGAACGACGAAATCAGTAATAATGCAGTAACTGTGTGACCTTTTTGTAAAATCATTTTATTTCCATCAGTTTTGTACTGTTATACTGCTTGAATTTATCAGATAGGGTATTCATTTCCTGTAACCCGGCATTCAGGAATAGAGTAAGCGTAGCTCTTGCTGTTTCAGGTTCTATCGGTAGCGGTACTGACACGATATTCACACTAATGGCAGGGCGATTCCTGAATAAACCGATCATACCAGCAATTTTTGTTTTAAATTTATTCGCAATATTTTTGCTGTCAACGTAATACCACATCCACACCAGCCTGCTATTGCCCCTCTGGCCTTTTATTTCATATTCGTTGACTTCAATGCGCTGCCCACTATCCATCTGGATGACCTGTTTTCTGCTTGCTGACAATACCCAGTCTTTTTTATCGAAAACCCGATTGTTTATGTTAATGGCCTCATGTCCCTGCGTCTGGTATGCGTATATCATCAGATAATACTCTACGTTACGAGCAGGCTTTATGTCAGCATTTGTATAGCGCCCGGCTTCTACTATGTCTGGCGTTTCAAAATCCGGTTTCCATACCTGATTTTTTTCTGGCATGGAAGTCAGTTTCCAGCTACCCATCTTTCCCGGTAACTCCAGCTTGTAGTTTGCATTCAGAGATTGAGTTGGTGGCGCATAATACCATGCCAGAAGTGGTCCGGATGCAGTAAACAGCATAATGACCGCAATATACATCCAGTTTTTCTGTGTAACGAAATTTTTTGTCTCTGCCGGAGAGTTATGATCATTGTTCTCTACCTGGCCTCTACCTTTTAAAAATCGATTTGAAAAGTACAGGAAAATAAATATAAATATTCCAAAGATAATCCATCCCAGCCAGTTATGATCCTTGATAATCGGACTTCTCATGTTGGTGAACTGGCCGATCATGATGACTGTATATATTCTGACCACGTTCGCAAAAAATACGACCACAAAAGCGATCAGCAAATATAAAGCGGTCATCCGGAAAGAGAACCTTTCCATATACGCATACAATAGCGCAATAGTCAGGCCAGATAACTGATATCGCAGACCACTACAACTGGTATCCACAATAAATGTGCCTGCAGGAATCAGAATAAAAAAACCTTCCCTGACAGATGTTACGCCGGTTAAATTGAGAAACTCTCCTGATACAATAGCAGTGCCCGTCTGCAGCAGCACATTGACATGCGTCCACATTGATATTGTAAAAATCATCAGCACCACAACACTTATGTACGGAGTAGCCCTGGGATATTCTAGCAGTGCCAGGATGATTGACATTAGCACTAAAAGCAGCAACAACTGCTCAAGCGCCTCTGTCTGGGATACTACGGCAAGCATCCACAGCAAGGATAAAGATAAAACAACAGGCAACATCCATATTTTTGGATGCAGACACATCTGACTCTTGTCCTTGTTCCACTGCTTTATAAAAAAATAGGCTACTATTATCGCCAGTAACAGGCCATGAGAATAAGCAGAACCTTTCTCCCACCACATGGCCACCAAACCAGCCACTGTCGTATAATAAAGCAACAGTCCTGACAAACAGATCACCAGAAACAACCATGCATGTTGACTAGTCTGATTTCTGGCTGTTAAATAACTCATCTTTATAAATACCTTATTTACTTCAAATTATATTTATTAAGCAGGTCATACAGTGTTGGCCGGCTGACGCCCAGATACTCTGCTGCCCTGGATACGTTTTCATCAGCGTAGGCAATAGCGCGCTGTATCGCATCAATTTCTGCTCTTTCGCGCACCTCACGCAGGTTTACTGGCATGGGTGCACTCTCATCTTTCAGATTAAACTGTAGATCCTCAGGCGTTATAGTCGTATTATCGGCCATAATAACCGCTCTCTTTATCTTGTTTTCTAGCTCACGTACGTTACCGGGCCAGCTGTATTGCTCGATAGCTTCCATCGCTTCACGAGTAAATGTTTTTACTGAAGACTTGTTTTCTTCAACATATCGAAGCAAGAAGGCCTTAGCCAGCAGTACTGCATCACCGGTTCTGTCCTTGAGTGACGGGATATCCACACTGATTTCACTGATACGATAATACAGGTCCTGTCTGAATTCACCCGTATTGATCATCTCTTCTAGGTTACGGTGTGTTGCACAAACCACACGAACATCCAGCGCTATTTCCTCACGGCCGCCTACTCGTTCTATCACACGCTCTTGCAGGAAACGTAACATTTTAGGTTGTAGCAACTGTGGTAAATCACCCAGCTCATCGAGAAAAAGAGTTCCGTTGTTAGCCATTTCAAGTTTACCGATAACCTGCTTACTGGCTCCGGTAAATGCGCCCTTTTCATGGCCGAATAACTCGCTTTCAAGCAAGGCTTCCGGGATAGCCGCACAGTTAATCGCGACAAATGATGCGCTTTTACGCGGGCTTAATTCGTGAACTGCTCTGGCCAGCACCTCTTTGCCTGTACCACTGTCACCCAGCAGAAGTACCGTCGCGCTGGTAGGCGCTACCTTTTCAACCAGACGGCAGATTGAAAGCATCTCCGGGCTGTTTGTAATAAGGCCATCCATTGGTGATCCAGGCTGTCTGCTGGCCAGAACCCTGTTCTCCAGCTCCAGCAAATGTAACTGGTATGCGCGGTCTACAATTATTTTCAGTACATCCGGGTCTATTGGCTTCTGGTAAAAATCATATGCCCCGAGGCTAATAGCCTTAAGTGCGTTTTCCCGGTCATCATTTCCTGTTACCACAATTATTTTTGTGTCAGGCAGCAGGCTGTTTATCTCTTCCAGTGTTGCAAAACCTTCGCTGGCATTAGTCGGGTCAGGCGGTAGCCCCAGGTCCAGCGTAACAACAGGTGGTGTATATCTGCGCAAAATGGATACCGCTTCCTGACGATCACTGGCAATGTGTACTTCATACCCTTCAAAGCACCATTTTAACTGGCTTTGCAGACCTTCATCATCTTCCACTATCATGAGACGCTTAACGTCTTTTGAAACACTCACATCCCCGTCCCCTCTGCTTCATCTTGCTGGTAAACGGGCAGGATAATCATAATAGTCGTACCGGATTCTGGTGCACTCATAACCTCCATCCTGCCAGCGATAGACAGAATAAATTCCCTGCTCTCATATACCCCAACACCCATACCTGCATTTCCCTTGGTCGTTTCAAAAGGCTTGAATAGCCTTTCACGTATAAAATTAATATCCATCCCGTGCCCGGTGTCTTCAATGCCGATAACCAGCTCACCGTTCAGCTGCTCTGCACGTACAGTTACCTGTCCATC
>DRJJ01000241.1 GCA_011052255.1 Gammaproteobacteria bacterium
CCCATTGTCCAATATTCCCCACTGCTGCCTCCCGTAGGAGTCTGGGCCGTGTCTCAGTCCCAGTGTGGCTGATCGTCCTCTCAGACCAGCTACGGATCGTCGCCTTGGTGAGCTATTACCTCACCAACAAGCTAATCCGACATAGGCTCATCCAATAGCGCAAGGTCCGAAGATCCCCTGCTTTCCCCCGTAGGGCGTATGCGGTATTAGCCTGGTTTTCACCAGGTTGTCCCCCACTACATGGGCAGATTCCTATGCATTACTCACCCGTCCGCCACTCGTCAGCCAGAGCAAGCTCTGCTGTTACCGTTCGACTTGCATGTGTTAAGCATACCGCCAGCGTTCAATCTGAGCCAGTATCAAACTCTTCAGTTTAATGGTTTAGTCACTTTATGGGTGACAATTCCTTTCGATACTGAATCACTCTTACATCTGACATAATTGACATATATAAGGTAACTCACATCGTATTAATGTGTGAAAATCACACCCGACGCAAGCACCCACACAAATTACTTAATCCTGATTTGATAAAGAACCACGGCCGAGAACTCGCTCAGCTGAGCTTGACTATTATACAGGTCTAACTGACTTCGTCAATAATAAGCCGGAAATAATTCCGGCCCTTAGACTGGTCAACCGGGCTGCTTTCGCGTCCGTTTCCCTGTACGAGGAGGCGCATTATACGCACCGTACCCGGCACGTCAACAGCTATACGAAATATATTTTATTACTAAACCACAGGCAATCTCATCTGATTGATTTTAGTGAATTATCCTAATCTAGAGCGTAAAGTAAAAGGTCGCACCCTGGTCCAGAACCGCCTCTGCCCATATCTGCCCTTCATGCCTGGCTATAATACGCTGCACAGTTGCCAGGCCAATACCCGTACCTTCGAATTCAGATTCCCTGTGAAACCGCTGAAATACGCCAAATAGTTTACCGCTATACTTCATATCAAAACCCGCACCATTATCACGAACAAAGTAAACAGGCCCTTCATCCTTATTCTTTACACCGAACTCGATCACCGCCTGGCTTTCTCTCGCCGTGTATTTCCATGCATTCCCGAGCAGGTTCTGAACCACCAGCCTCATTAATATTGGGTCTGCACTGATTTTTCCAGGTATTTCGCATTCAGTCCACTCATGTGCCGGGTTGCCTTACGCACACGCTACAGCACCAGCTGCTCCAGATTATCCTTGCTCTTCTGTAGCTCCTGATTGACTTCATAGCGCTCAATCTCCAGCGCAAACCGGTTGGCAAATAAGCCCAGTATGGGACCGGCCCATTCCTCTATACCCAATGGCTTGTCATCCATAACGGAAACCAGTCCGATCATTTTTCCTTCCGCAATCATCGGATGGCCAAAATAGCTCCGGATACCCATCTGAACCAGCATCGTGTCATCCGGATAACGTTCGCTGGCACTATCCAGAACCAGCTCAACATCAAGATCCATTACCTCTTTTCAAAGAGTCCCTTCCAGTGAATAAGTGAAGTTTTCAGCAAACTGGCCAACGGTATAGGACCTAATGTAAATCAATAGACCAGGGCATGCTGTAAACCCTGTAAAACCATCTAGGTAAGCGTGACTCTGGCAAAACGACGCTTGCCGACCTGATAGACATGCTTGCTACCTGCCTTTAGCTGCAGCTTTGCGTCCTCAACTCGTTCGCCATCGATGCGTACCGCACCCTGCTTGATCATACGCATTGCGTCCGAGGTGCTTTTCACCAGCCCCGCCTCCTTGAGCAAGTTGGCTATCGCCATGTGGCCATCAGTGACTTTCAGGGTTTTCTCTGCTATATCCTCGGGCATCGCACCCTTCTGAAAGCGGGCTATAAAGGCCTCACGTGCCTTTACGGCAGCATTTTTGTCATGGAATCGCTCAATGATCTCTTCGGCCAACAGAAACTTGATATCGCGTGGATTCTTGCCGTCTGCAACCTCTTTGCGCAAACCCTCTATCTCAGCAACCGGGCGGAAGCTGAGTAGCTCGAAGTAACGCCACATCAGGTCATCCGATATGGACATGATTTTACCAAACATCTCATCAGCCGGGTCGGCTATGCCTATATAGTTACCCAGTGACTTGGACATTTTCTGCACACCATCCAGGCCTTCAAGTATCGGCAATGTAATCACCGCCTGCGGCTCCTGACCATATTGTTTTTGTAATTCACGCCCGACCAGTAAGTTGAATTTCTGGTCTGTTCCGCCGAGTTCGACATCTGCTTTCATGGCCACCGAATCATAGCCCTGTATCAATGGGTACAGGAACTCATGTATCGATATGGACTGGCCTGACTTGTAACGCTTGCTGAAATCATCCCGCTCCAGCATGCGCGCCACCGTTTGCCGGGCGGCCAGCTGGATCAGATCCGCGGAGGTCATTTCGTTCATCCAGCTCGAGTTAAACATCACCCGAGTTTTTTCCGGGTCCAGAATCTTGAATATCTGCTGTTCATAGCTTTTGGCGTTTTCGATCACATCGTCACGCGTCAATGGCGGGCGTGTGCTGCTTTTGCCGGTTGGGTCACCGATCATGCCGGTAAAATCTCCAATCAGGAACATTACCTCGTGACCCAGGTCCTGAAACTGGCGCAGCTTGTTGATCAACACGGTATGGCCCAGATGCAGGTCAGGCGCTGTCGGATCAAAACCGGCCTTAATCCGTAACGATGTACCGCGCTTCAGTTTGTCGATAAGATCCTGCTCCAGCAGGATTTCTTCAGTACCACGCTTGATCAGGGCAAGCGCATCAGCAGCGGATGTCATGTTTTACCTCATTTAAACTGTTAGGCCAGATGGCCTGGGACAGCACACAATACTTTATCCAGCCCGGTACTGTACAGCCTCTGCCCAATATAACTGGTTATAATTCATGGAAATAGTCGCCTGTACCGGGCCATCTAACGTGACCTGCTGCTCCATTTTAACAATCTTGCGTTGACCTGTAACAGGCGACACGGTAACCTATATATAACAATTATCAATAATTCCGGCATATTATGGCATTTTTGTGATGCAGGACTACAAGCACAGAATCAGGGCCTCCGAGTCAGAAAAGGCATTCCGGCACCCACGGCAACAAAAATTGTCACGCATGGCTATGCTGGGCTATGCCTCAGTTCTTACCATAATCAGCCTGGTGTTTTTACCCGATGACTCCGAAGCCAAAAAAACTGTTGCCGTTGACGCGATGGTTGAATCTGAATTAACGCTCAGCTTTGCAGACAACTCCCGGCAGCAACCGGTCCAGGATGTACTGCCAGCGGCGAATACCCGCTCGCCTCTGCCAGAAGCCAGCGACATTACTATACAGCCAGCGACGACCGCCACGGTAGAAGCCAACATCCAGCCCGCTGTTATACCCGATGTAATAAAAGTCGCCGCACTTCCTGTTAGCCATTCTGATAAAGACCCTGTGGCGATAGAAGAAATCACAGCAGCCGTAGAGGCCATTGATCCATCGGCGCTTAGCTGGCAGACCATCAAGGTTAAGTCCGGTGACAGCATGGCACGGATATTCAAACGCGCCGAGCTATCCGCCAGTGAGCTGCATGCCATATTGAAAAGCGGATCGAAAGCCAAAAAGCTGCGCAACATCCATCCCGGGCAAAAATTACGCTTTGCAACCGGCCCGAACGGTCAGCTGGAGCAACTGCAATACAAGATCAACGAAATCACCACACTTGAAATCAAGCGCGCGCAAAGTAGCTATCAATCCCGTTTGATCACCCGAAACTATGAAACCCGCATTACCCATGCTGCCGGTACCATTCATCATTCTCTGTTTCTGGCCGGCATGGAAGCAGGACTAACGGATAGCATGACCATGGATCTGGCCGGTATATTTGGCTGGGACATCGACTTCGCACTGGATATTCGGTCCGGGGACCGCTTTGTCGTAGTCTATGAAGAAAAGTACCTCGATGGTCGCAAGGTACGCAATGGCAATATCCTGGCTGCCGAGTTTTTTAACAACAACAAGACCTATCGCTCTATTCGTTACACCGATGCAAACGGTAACACCGGTTTCTATGATGCCGATGGCCGCAGTATGCGCAAGGCCTTTCTGCGTACGCCTGTCGACTTCTCACGCATCAGCTCACGCTTCAGTAGCGGCCGTAAACACCCGGTGCTAAATCGTATTCGTGCCCACAAAGGGGTAGACTACGCCGCGTCACGTGGTACCCCGATACGCGCAACCGGTGATGGCAAGATCATCTATCGTGGCCGTAAGGGTGGCTACGGCAAGGCCGTGATCATTCGGCACGGTTCTCGTTATACCACCCTGTATGCCCATATGAATAATTACAACCGCAAGGCCCGGCTGGGGTCTCGTGTCAAACAGGGGCAGGTTATTGGCTATGTGGGTAGCTCTGGTCTGGCAACCGGTCCCCACCTGCATTACGAGTTCCGCCTCAATGGCGTGCATCGCAATCCGCTGACGGTACGCCTGCCGAAATCTGCATCGCTGGCGAAAAAGTATTTGCCTGATTTCAAACAAACGGCCGACCCGCTGCTATCAAGGCTGGACACTTTAAATCGCACCCTGCTGGCCATGTCAGGACAAGAAAACAAATAGCCCCAACATGACCACGAATGTGATCAGTCGAAACCCGGAAACCTATATCGGCCTGATGTCCGGCACCAGCCTGGATGCTATTGATGTAGCCTTGCTCGACTTTACGGATGATCAGATCAATCTGCTAGCCACTCACAGCCATGCCTTCCCTGATGCACTCAAGCAAACCATCCAGCAACTTAACCAGCCTGGTCAGCGTGATGAAATTCACCGTATGGCCGTGGCCGACCTGCAGCTTGCTGATGTTTTTGCAGAGGCCGTTAGCGCGCTACTGGGGCAGGCTGGCAAGCAGGCCAGCAGCATTAAGGCGCTAGGCAGTCATGGTCAGACCATACGTCACCAGCCAAATGACGCAACACCTTACACGTTACAAATTGGTGACCCTAATCGACTGGCCGAATTAACCGGCATCACCACCGTGGGTGATTTTCGGCGCCGGGATATGGCTGCCGGTGGCCAGGGTGCGCCGCTGGCGCCGGCCTTTCATGCCGCCCTGTTTCGCACAACCCGTGAGAACCGCACCATACTAAATCTGGGCGGCATGGCCAACCTGACCCTGTTACCCGCTGACCTCGCTCAAGCGGTAACCGGCTTCGATACCGGTCCCGGCAATATATTGCTGAATGCCTGGTATCAACGACATCACAACGAAGCCTACGATCAGAACGGCCTCTGGGCAGGCACAGGACAGGTATCAGAACAACTACTTGCTGCCCTGCTGGAACTGCCGTTCTACAGCATCACACCACCGCGCAGCACTGGCCGTGAACAGTTCAACCTTGAATATCTTGATCATATTCTCGACCAAATTACACTAAGTCCGAAACCTGAAGCTGCCCCTGAAAATATTCAGGCCACACTATCGGAGCTGACTGCCCGCAGCGTGGCCCATGCACTGACGACCTGGGGTGGTGACTGCGCACGCCTGCTGGTTTGTGGCGGTGGGGTATTTAACACTGACCTGCTCAAGCGACTGGCGGTGCAACTACCCGGGCTGAGCATTGAATCCTGCGCAGCATACGGCATGGCACCGGAATGGATAGAAGCGGCCGCATTCGCGTGGCTGGCCAGGCAGACGCTACATCATCACTCCGGCAATCTAGCCGAGGTAACCGGTGCTACACATAACGTGGTACTGGGCGGCATTTACCTGAGTTAAGAACCATCCAGGCACACTGTGGTCATGAAAACCTCACTTGTCAGGAGTCAATATTTAGTGTAAATTAGAATCATTCTCATTTGTATTACTGATGTTATCACTCAGGTATTACCCCATGTCCTTCCGTATGATTATGCGTCGATTTTTATTAGTAGCCTTACTCAATATCGCCGGGATCAGCCTGGCCGGAGCATCAAGCGATGCCGAGATCGCGTTGCACGCGCTTGATTATATAGGTATTGACTACCCTGAGGCGGTTAAAAACGGCCAGGTTACTAACCCGGAAGAATATGCAGAACAACTGGAATTTGCTCAGCAAGTCACCCGTATTCTTAATCAACAGGCTCCGGGAAAACTAGCTGAACAGGCCAGCGAACTGACTCGCGCCATAAAAGGAAAACTCACTGCTAACACGATACGCGAACTGACCAGGCAAATAAGTGGGGGGATTATAGCCCAGTTTAACATTACCACTGCCCCCCGAAAAGTTCCTGACCCGGAACTGGGTAAAGCACTCTACGCTGAACAATGTGTTGCCTGCCACGGTCTTTCAGGTATGGGAGATGGTCCCCAGGCCAGCGTACAGACCCCGCCGCCAACCAACTTTCACAATGCGGCACGCCAGTCTGAGCGCACCATATTTGGCCTGTACAGCACCATTACGCAAGGGGTAGGCGGAACAGCCATGACCGCCTACAGTCATCTAAATCCACACCAGCGCTGGTCTCTGGCGTTCTATGTCAGCCAGTTTGTCTTTAACGATGAACAGCGTGCACAAGGTGAACGCTTATGGTCTGATGGCAAACGCTATGAAGGGCTGAGTAGCATGGCCGAATTGACACGTATCAGTCCGCGTGCGGCCCGGCTTGAGCTGGGTGACGAGGGCATGGCACAGCTATCCTGGCTGCGCAGTACTCCCTCTGCAATCACTGCCGGCAGCAAGTCACCACTCAGCATTGCTACCAGCCAGTTACAGGCCAGCATGGAGGCATACCAGAGCAACAACACTGTGCTGGCGTACCAGTTGGCCCTGTCATCCTATCTGGATGGTTTTGAGCTCGCAGAATCCGGCCTCAGAGCGGTAGATACACCGCTGGTAAAATCAATTGAGATTAAAATGCTGGCCTACCGTGCCGCAGTCAAAATTAGCGAAAACAACACTACGGTCACCTCACTGCACAATGAGATACAGCAATTACTGATTCAGGCAAGTGATACCCTGTCGACCAAAAAACTGAATGGCCAGGCTGCATTTGTCAGTGCGATGGTCATATTGTTACGCGAAGGACTGGAAGCAATATTAATACTCGCTGCACTGGCCAGCGTTCTGATTAAAAGCGGGCGCCGTGATGCGTTACTGTATTTGCATATCGGCTGGATCAGCGCGCTGCTGATGGGTGCGGCGACCTGGTATCTGGCCAGTCACGTTATCACTATCTCCGGTGCCAGTCGTGAAATAACGGAAGGCGCCACAGCCTTACTGGCAACCGTGGTCTTGCTGTATGTTGGTTTCTGGTTGCATGGCAAAACCCACGCGGTACGCTGGCAACAGTATGTCCGTGAACGCATACAGAAAGCGCTACATGGCGGCGCGTTGTGGTTACTGGCCGGCATTGCCTTTCTGGCGGTGTATCGCGAAATCTTTGAGACCGTGTTGTTCTACCAGGCGCTATATCAACAGGTGGAGACCGGGGCCAGTTCCTCGCTCAGTGCCGGTATTGCGACTGCCTCCGTCATCTTGCTGGTCATGACCTGGGTCATACTGCGCACCAGCCTGAGGTTACCTTTGCGTCTGTTCTTTCAGGTAAATTCAGCCATCATGCTGATCCTGGCGTTTACTTTTGCCGGCCACGGTATCGCCGCACTACAGGAAGCGGGCGTGATACCCATTAGCGGGGTGCCGTTACCAGAGTTCAGCCTGCTCGGCATCTACCCGACCTGGCAAAGCTTGCTGGTACAGGCCGGCCTGCTGGTGCTGTTTGTAGCGTACTTCCTGTATGAGCGCTATACGCGACCGCAAGCAACACCTGAAAAATCAGTTCACGAAATGCCAGCATCACAGCGATAATTGTCGTGTTTTTTGGGTTCGCGTAATGCTGCTTCGAGGGTAAAAAGAAACTATCTTTGATCGATAGGCACGTAGTGGCGTTCGCCATGGCCGGTGTAGACCTGTGTCGGCCTGAAGATACGATTATCGCCCAACTGTTCACGCCAGTGCGCCAGCCAGCCAGCGGCACGTGACACCGCAAACAGACAGGTAAACTGATCTACCGGAATGTCCATTTCCAGATAGAGAACACCGGAGTAAAAATCCACATTCGGGTACACACCTTTTTC
>DRJJ01000242.1 GCA_011052255.1 Gammaproteobacteria bacterium
AGCGGCTGGCTGGTTCGGAATCGACGCGGATGTAGATGATCCGGATAACGCTATTTACCTGCAGAACAACGGCATGCGCGATTACTCCATCTGGGTAGTCAATCTGCAGGCAAAGATGAAGGCCGGCGGCAGGCCGTTATCATTGGGTGCAGACTATATGCACAACACTGAAGACTATAATGCGGCAGACTTAGTCGGTGCGTCGGCCGGAGTGGATGCCGGTGATACCGATGGCTATGTCGTGTATGCTCTATACGGCAGTCTGAAAAACAAGGGTGAATGGCTGGCAGGTTATTATTATGCTCATATCGAAGAGTTTGCGGTGAATAATTCCTTTGCTCAGGATGACTGGGTACGCTGGGGCAATGCGACCCAGACACGTGGGAGCAATATAAAAGGGCACGAACTCCGTGGCGCCTATGCGTTTGCAAAAAACATCAATCTGGTGGGCCGCCTGTATCTGGTTGAAGCGGTTAGTGATAACAACCAGGAAGATGGTAATCGTTTTCGTCTGGATTTAAACATCAAGTTTTAGCCGGGCCTGAAAATGGAATGCTCCCGTACATAAGCATGTCAATCAGCTTGTGACTGTGCCAGCTGGTTTGTCACATTGCTGACTGCCTAACCATCCCCCAACCCCATATTGATATAACCCGTCGGACAAACCTCCGCGCAGATATGGCAGCCGATACAACGGTCGTAATCGGTGTAGACATACCGCCCGGTAGTGGACTGGGCGGCTGGTGTGCGGTGCACTGCGTCCTGCGGACAATAGATAATGCAGTTATCGCACTCAAAGCACATGCCACAACTCATACAACGATCTGCTTCGGCTCGGACTTCCTCTTCAGCAAGACCTTTGAAACGCTCCTCGTAATGATCCAGCACTTCGTCTGCATCAACACCGGTTTCCTTTCGCTGGTGACAGGGAGTGTGCTCAAAGTGACCCAGAAACAGCTTGTCAGAGGAAATGATTTCCTGGTGTGAGCGGTCTTCGTAGTTGTGCATCGCATAGTCAGCGTGATCCGTGCCCCACTCCGCTTCATGTGTATAGTCCTGGGGCTGCAGATGCCATTCCCTGAGTTTATCGAGCAGGTCAAAATGGTGCACATCCACATTCGGTCGATGTTCTATTTTCTCATGGCGCAGATAATGATCAATGGCCTCGGCCGCGATACTGGCCTGCCCGATTGCGGTGGTCAGCAGGTGGGGTTTGATAATATCACCGGCTACAAAGTAGCCAGGCTTGTCCGGAACCTGATAGGCCTTGTCGGCATTGATCAGACCGCGGCCGTTATCGAATGCCTCCAGCCCGGCGAGATTGCCACCTTGACCTACCGCCGCGACAATCAGGTCGCACTCCAGATCAATGATGTTACCGAGCGATTTCATCTCACCATTGACCCACTCTACTTCCTCAACGCGCAGTGCAATAGCGCGACCATCTTCACCCAGCACGACCTCCTTTGGCGCCAGGCTGCCGCGGATACGAACCCCTTCACGCAAAGCGGCGTCAACCTCGTGTTGAGCGGCCGGCATATTCTCGATCGGGCGGCGGTAGGCCAGCAGCACCTCAGCACCCTCGCGCCGCGCCACACTGGCGACATCATGGGCGGTCTGGCCCAGTACAATATATTCAGTGCGATCCCTTTCATGAGTTGATTTGATATGACCCAGTCGCCGTGCGACCGAAACAACATCCATGGCCGTATCACCACCACCGACCACGATAACCTTCTCCGCCGTGTATTTAAGTCGCCCCTGATTGAAGGCTTCAAGGAACGCAACGCCGGTAATACAGTTGGGTGCACCAGCGTTAGGTATCGGAAGTGGACGGCCGGACTGCGCGCCTATGGCGATGAAAACAGCGTCATAATCCTGTTCAAGTTGCTCTGCTGACACATCCGTGCCAATGCGGGTATTCAGTCGCACCTCCACACCCATATCGACAATGCGCTGAATCTCGCCATCCAGCACCTCGCGCGGTGTGCGGTAACCGGGAATGCCGTAGCGCATCATGCCGCCGAGCTTGTCATGTTCCTCAAAAATGGTGCAGCCATGGCCACGGCGCCGCAGCTGGTAGGCGCATGCCAGGCCGGCCACTCCGCCACCGATAATCGCCACACGCTTGCCGGTGTCCTCACCGGCTGTTCGCAGGTTCAGCTTATTACTCAGCGCATAGTCACCGATAAACTGCTCGACCGAATTGATTCCGACAAAGCCTTCCACTTCATTGCGGTTACAACCATCCTGACAGGGTGCGGGACACACGCGCCCCATCACGGCCGGAAACGGATTGGCATCGGTAGAACGACGGAACGCGTATTCCTGCCATGACATATCCGCAGATGGTTTCTCCATCCCGCGCACAATATCCAGCCAGCCGCGAATGTCTTCTCCGGATGGACAGGAGCCCTGACAAGGTGGTGTGCGATGTACGTAGGTGGGACATTTGTACGAAGTATCCTGCTCGATAATCTCTTCCTGCCAGGACTGGTACTGCGTATCGCCATCCTTGTAGCGGCGGAAGGTGTGATGTTTAGAGTCCACCAGTGTTACCTCGCTGTTAAATGCCTTGTATGGGGAAATTCCATTGACTATTTATAACCCTTTAGGTGGTGGCTGTGAAGTCTTTTGAGCGAGTCCGGCAAAGCAGCGGAGCAGCAGCACGATACACTGGCGAATACGGGCGTCTGGTGTTACTCTTCTCCTCTTAACGAGAGGCTTTTCTGGTAAGAACAGTCATCCTGATTAAGGAGAAATAGTGTGAAAAAAATTACTGGCCTGATTACTGCTACCGTTTTACTGGCTCTGTCTGGCGGTGCGAATGCAGACAAGAAAACCTACGACACTCGTTGTGCTGCGTGTCACGCAAGCGGCGTTGCCGGCGCACCAAAATTTGGTGACAAGGCTGCCTGGGCACCGTTCATCGCTACCGGTATTGACACCATGCTGGCAGTCGCTATCAAGGGCAAGGGTGCGATGCCGCCGAAGGGTGGATGCAGTGATTGCACCGATGCACAATTGAAATCGACCATCCAGTATATGGTTGATGCAGCGAAGTAATCCTTTATAGAAACCCTGATTAATTCCGGTCACAGATGCATAGACCATGAATTAATCAGAGGTTTCTAAAGTTCGAACCCTTAAGCTTGCCAGTGATATAAAAACACCATCGTTCTATGATGGTGTACAATAGCGTTCCTTTTTTGCTCAGGAGCCGGTCTTGGAACAATACCGCGGTACCACTATTCTGTCTGTGCGTCGTAACAACAAGGTTGTTATCGGTGGTGACGGGCAGGTCAGTTTTGGCGATACAGTGATGAAAGGCAATGCACGCAAGGTGCGGCGGCTTTATCACGACAAGGTGCTGGCCGGGTTTGCCGGTGGCACCGCCGATGCGTTTACCCTGTTTGAGCGCTTTGAAGGCAAGCTCGAAAAACACAATGGCAACCTGACCCGTGCGGCCGTGGAGCTGGCCAAGGACTGGCGCACGGATCGTATGCTGCGTCGCCTGGAGGCCCTGCTTGCCGTCGCCGACCATACTTCTTCACTGATTATTTCCGGTAATGGTGATGTGATCGAGCCAGAGGAAAGCCTGATGGCAATCGGCTCAGGTGGTCCCTATGCACAGGCTGCAGCACGCGGGCTACTTCAGAATACTGAGCTGGATGCCCGCACGATCGTGGAAAAAAGCCTGCATATCGCTGCAGATATCTGCATTTACACTAACCAGAACCTGACTATAGAGGAGCTGGAATACACCTGAGGTGTGCTTCCGTTCATGACCATGTCCGCAATGACCCCCCGTGAAATCGTCCAGGAACTGGACAAACATATCGTCGGCCAGGCCAGTGCCAAACGCGCCGTCGCGATCGCACTGCGCAACCGCTGGCGTCGCATGCAGCTGGATGAATATCTGCGTACCGAGATTACCCCAAAAAATATCCTGATGATCGGCCCGACCGGCGTTGGCAAGACCGAGATCGCACGCCGTCTGGCGCGTCTGTCCGATGCGCCGTTCATTAAGGTAGAGGCAACCAAATTTACCGAAGTTGGCTATGTAGGTCGCGATGTTGAGTCGATCATCCGAGATCTTGCCGATATGTCTATAAAAATGGTACGTGAGCGTGAAGTCGATAAAGTGCGCCATAAGGCCGAAGATGCGGCAGAGGAGCGAGTGCTGGATGCCTTGTTACCGGGTTCCGGCAGTAGTGATTTTGGGGTCAGCGACTTCGACAGCGAGCAACAGCCGCCAGAAGATGACAGCACACGCCAGAAATTGCGCAAAAAGCTGCGTGAAGGCAAGCTCGATGAGCGTGAGATAGAAATTGAGGTGTCGGCATCGATTGGGGTTGAGATCATGGCGCCGCCGGGCATGGAAGACATGACCAACCAGCTTCAGGGCCTGTTCCAGAACATGGGCGGGCAGCGTACCAGCAGCCGCAAACTGAAGGTGCGCGATGCGCTCAAGGTGATGGCCGATGAAGAGGCCGGCAAACTGATTAATGAAGATGACCTGAAACTCACGGCCATGGAGAATGTAGAACAGAATGGCATCGTGTTTATCGACGAGATCGACAAGGTAGCCACGCGTTCCGAATACGGTGGCCCGGATGTATCTCGTGAAGGGGTGCAGCGCGACCTGTTACCATTGGTAGAAGGCTGCACGATCAACACAAAGTACGGCATGATTCATACCGATCACATACTTTTCATCGCATCGGGTGCATTTCATTTAACCAGGCCTTCTGACTTGATTCCTGAACTACAGGGGCGTTTGCCAATCCGGGTCGAGCTCGATGCATTGGGTGTGGACGACTTTGTGCGTATTCTGACCGAGCCGGATGCGTCGTTGACCGAGCAATATACGGCGCTGCTGGCGACCGAAGGGGTGGCGCTGGAATTTACCGAACAAGGCGTGGCGCGCATCGCGCAGCTGGCCTGGGAAGTCAATGAGCGCACCGAGAACATTGGCGCACGTCGCCTGCATACCGTTATGGAGCGCCTGCTGGAAGTGATATCATTCGAGGCCTCAGATAAAACGGGGCAGAGTATCGCCATTGATGCAGACTATGTAGATGAACACATTGCCGATCTGGCCGGTGATGAAGATCTGAGTCGCTATATTCTATAGACAGCATTAACAACTGAGTGACACTAACACAGGGTGGTTTGCATAAGCCTGATAGGCGGGACTATGTGAGCGACACCAGGCAAATGAGACAAGCATCATGAGTGGACCAAGACCTACCGAAATTAACTATCATCAGAAAGCACGCAGCATGGATCTGACTTTTGATGATGGTCTGAAATGTGAAATGAGTGCCGAATACTTGCGCTGTTTTTCCCCGTCTGCGGAAGTACAGGGCCATGGCCCAGGTGAAGAAGTGCTACAGTTAAACAAACAGAAGGTGCGTATTGAACGTATCGAACCGATTGGCAACTATGCCATCTGCCTGCACTTTGATGACGGTCATAACACCGGCATCTATTCATGGGAGACCCTGTACCGTCTGGGCAAGAACCGGGAGGCTAACTGGGCGAACTATCTGGATCGATTGAAACAGGCAGGCCATACATACGAAACGTCAGAAGATTAGCTGGGAAACCGAACGGAACACTATGCAAGACGAGCACAAACAACGCGACTCCACCCATTTCGGCTACCAGACAGTAGACTGGTCCGAAAAGCAGGAGCGTGTGGCCGATGTATTCCATTCAGTGGCCTCAAACTATGACCTGATGAACGATGTCATGTCGATGGGCGTGCATCGGTTATGGAAACGCTTCACCATCGATCTGGCTGCAGTCAGTGCTGGCCAGAAAGTGCTCGACCTGGCCGGTGGCACTGGTGACCTGGCCAGCCGTTTTGCGCGTCAGGTGGGTGACACAGGGCAGGTTATCCTGTCTGATATTAATGATTCCATGCTCAGGCAGGGCCGCAGTCGCCTGATTGATCAGGGGCTGGCCGGCAATCTGGACTACGCACAGGCCAACGCCGAGGCCTTGCCGTTTGCGGACAATTATTTTGATTGCATCACGATTGCATTCGGGCTGCGTAACGTGACCGACAAGGACGCCGCATTGCGTGAAATGTACCGTGTGCTGAAACCGGGTGGTCGATTGCTGGTACTGGAATTCTCCAAACCCGTGATACCAGGTCTGGGCAAAATATACGATATGTACTCCTTCTCACTGCTGCCGAAGCTGGGTAAATGGATAGCGCGCGATGAAAAAAGTTATCGCTATCTGGCTGAATCCATCCGCATGCATCCGGATCAGCAAACACTCAGGGGCATGGCACTGGACGCCGGGTTTGACAGCTGTGATGTCTACAATCTGAGCGGTGGTATCGTCGCGCTGCACCGCGCCTTCAAGTTCTAGCCTGCGCATTCCCTGTTATGCAACTGCCCAGCCTGCCATGCGCCGCCCTGGAAACTGCCATTAACCGCGTACTAGCGGCCGACCCGGTTAGCCGGCAGCAACTGGCCGGCATGTCTGGCAAGGTCATCGGCCTGCATATCACCGGGATTAATCTGAAAATATATTTATTACCGAATGCCAGTGGTGTGTCGGTATTGCCGCAGCTGGATCGTGAGCCAGATGCCTGGTTGATCGGAGGTGTCGCCTCGTGGATACATATCGGCATGGGTGGCGACAGTGTTGAGAGCATGCTGCGCGGTGACATCGAGATGCGGGGTGATCACGAACTGGGTCATCAGCTCAAACAGTTTCTGGATGGCCTGAACCTGGACTGGGAAGAATTGCTGGCGCCTTATCTGGGCGACGTGATCGCGCACAGCGCGGGCCGTATGCTGCATTCATCAGCCAGCTGGTTCGCAGGCACAGGTGCAAACCTCGCACGCGATATGGGTGAATACCTGAAGGAAGAAGCACATCTGAGCCCGGCAACATTTGAACTACAGGTATTCATCAGGGATGTTGACCGTGTACGCGATGATGTTGAACGGATGGCTGCTCGTATCGAGCTGTTGCTTGAATGAATAAGAGTACCGTATAATCGAAGCGACAACGTTTGAACCAAACGTTGAAATGGAATTATTAATGTTAATCAAGGAGATAGAGTATGATATCAATTCAAGAATTTTACCTGTTCCCGGAAGATGTATACAGAATGGGAAACGCTACTACTCATCGTATGTCAGTGATTCGCCGGGACGAAGTTTCGACTACAGAAATCAAGGGCGTTCCAGTCGTTATTGCAAATAATAATGGTGTTAGTGTCTGGACCAAAGAAGGAATAATTGAAAAGGGCTTAACAGGATACGCCTGGTTGATAAAGACCGGCGCCAGTGTGCCAATCGGACTTAAGCTCGTAAACGACACGCCAGGACATTATATGCTTGCACCTATAAGAAATATGCCACTCGATGTATACAAAGGTTTACTTGAGGAAATGGGCATTAAAAGCGTGAAGTATTTAAAGGTTAAACAAGATGGGACAATGGTGAGGGTCGGTTAGATGTCAAACACCAACATGAGAAGCCTGAACGTTGAAATGACGAACAGAGATGTTCGCTATATTTTGCATGCTGTAAATGAGCTTATGTTACATCTTCAAGAAGAAGTAAAAAAAGATCCCGATGGCGAAGAAGATATAACTCCAATGTATGCCGAGGATATATTGAACTTAAGATATATATATAATCGTTTGAGAGAAAAAGCAGTTCCTGTTTTCGGTGAAGATGGCCTGACTGTTTCATATGAGACTTTGTGAAGCAGTTAAAAATATATATTAATTATGGTGCAGAGGGCTCCTTCTTGGCTTGAATTAATGCGTAGTACACATATAATTAATACAAGTGGATTGGGGGTGCCCGGTCGGCGCTATAGCCTCGGTGAGTTCATCGGGGCTTTTCGCTTTTTGGCTCAGGGTAAATTTTCATACCACACCCTTCATAATCCTTCCCAACCCGTTCCCTGGACACATCAACAACTTTTAGACGTTTCTTACCTATTATCCTGGATAAATGACATATGATCATATCTTACTATTTCAAATAGTTGTTTTCCTGCAGAACAATATGACACGGAAATGTCTCACATTTCGAGTAACCTGATCTTCAGAAGCTTGTTTTGTACACAAATAATGACATGTTGTGGTATATATAAGCCAATCCGAGCACCTGATAGTAACGGGTTAACAGGAATGTGAGAATAAATTTGGTGGGTAAAATGCTGAAAATTAATAGTGTTGCTGGTTGATATAACATGACTGAACCACAGCAAGCTCTACTCCAGTGTATCGAAACCACAACCGGGCCATCGGTACTGTATAGCATCATCTGGCTGCATGGCCTGGGCGCCGACGGCCATGACTTCGCCGGTATCGTACCCGAGGTGGTATTAGCTGATCGCCCGGATATTCGATTCATCTTCCCGCATGCACCAAAGCAACCGGTTACCCTGAATGGTGGCATGGTCATGCGTTCCTGGTATGACCTGTATGGGCTGGAAATCGACACGCCTGAAGACGAGGTCGGTATTAAACAGGCGGCTGATTCCATCCGGCAGTTGATAGAGCGCGAGCAACAGCGTGGTGTAGCGGCGAACCACATCATACTGGCTGGCTTTTCCCAGGGCGGTGCGCTGGCGCTCTATACAGCACTGACCCATCCGCAGCCGCTGGCCGCTATACTGGCACTATCAACCTATTTGCCGCTGGCCCGTCAACTAAACAAACAGCACGAAGGCTTACAGACTTATTCATCCATTTTTCAGGCACATGGCGACAGGGATGCAGTTGTTAGTATGAGCCTGGGTGAGGCGGCACGTGAAGCCATACAGCAACTGGGTAATCGCGTCGATTGGCGCAGTTATCCGATGGAGCATAGCGTTAGCATGGAAGAGCTGCAGGATATCAGCCAGTGGCTGGAAAATGTGTTTTTTGACCTGGATCAAGGTATTTAAGTTAGAATATAATAACATACTTATATATTGAGAAATGGCCATATACTAAAATGAAACAGATACTACTCATTCTGATGTTGTTGCTGGTTGCAGGCCCATCGCAGGCAGCTCCGAACGGTGACCGACTGTACCAGGATAAGTGCGAGGCCTGCCACGGTAAAAATGGCCGGGGTGGCGTCGGCGTACCGCTGTCCTTGCCGGCATTTCAGCGCGATGCCAGCGATGAATTTTTGAAAAAGACCATTCAGCATGGTCGGCCCGGCAGAGTGATGCCAGCATTTATGAACCTGAGTGAAGCGCAGCTGTCAGCTCTGATCAAGACCTTGCGCAGTTTTGTCGATCAGCCACTCAAGCCAGGCAAGACACCGGCCACGATACGCGGTAATGCAGCCCGTGGCAGCAAGCTGTATGCAGGCAACTGCACTGGCTGTCATGGTGCACAGGGAGAAGGTGGCAAAGGCACCGGCGTTACCTTTTCACGACCACGCGATGCCGAGATTATCGCACCGTCCCTGCGTAACCCGGGTTTTCAGCTGGCAGCCAGCGACAAGATGATCTGGCAGACTCTGGCCCATGGCCGCGAGGGTACGCCCATGCCGTCGTTCCTGAAACAGGGACTGTCCGAGCAGCAGATTAGTGACCTGGTGGCCTATATACGCACACTGGAACCCCGTACACCGACGCATGCCATGGAGCCGGTGCCGCCGTTCCTGCATGCCGAAACCGAGGATACGCTGGAAGAAGTGCTCGAAGCGGTGAAAAAGGCGGTGGTTGCCGCTAATTTCAGGTTGATTCGTGTGCAGAAATTTGAACAGGGTATGGTCAAACAAGACACTGAAAATCCGGACAAGATTATCGTGTATTTTTGTAACTTTGGTTTGTTGAACAAGGCGCTGGCAATTGATCCACGCGTGGGCCTGTTTCTACCGTGCCGCCTTACCCTGGTACGTGAAAATGACAAGATTACCCTGTATACCATGAATCCAGAAACGGTCAGTGGCAATTTCAATAACCTGGAGCTGGAGCAGCTTTGCCAGCAGATGCGCGCCACCTATGAGGCGATACTGGAAGAGGTGACATTATGAAAAATATGATGGCAGCCTTGTTAGTGCTGAGCCTGCAGGTAGTGGCTCTGGCACCGGTGTCGGCAGAAGGCTTGATGATGGCTCGTTCGCAACTGTATTTTCCGGAAGCGATGACAGCCTTGCAAGAATCTATTCTCGCGCACGGCTACAAGATTACCCGAGTGCAGCGGGTGGACATCGGTTTGACCGGGTTTGGATATAAAACCGACAAGTACCGCCTGGTATTTTTTGCGAAAGCAGATGAGGTCAATGAGATGACGCGCAAAGAACCCGGTCTGTATGCCTATTTGCCATTGCAGGTCGTGATCTTTGCCGAGCAGGAAAACACCCTGCTGGTAGCCTTGCATCCGCGCGCATTGTCGGAGTATTTTCCCGCAGCGGAACTGCGCACACAGTTTCTACGCTGGGAAAGTGATATGAATTCAATTTTTGATGATGTCAGGAACGCCGAATAGCACCATCGATGCTGGTTGATTGCTACAAAGCTTCCATCGCTATGTTCAGGCGCTTCTCAATCAGTTTTTTATAGTTCAGGTAATGTACAGTTTGCATGCCACTGATTTCCTGCTGAATAATTGTGTGTGTTAAATCCATATCGGTTATATAAACAGGGTAACGCTCGGATTTTGTGCGTTTGGCCAATATGTATTGCACTACTTCGGTATAAAGCTTCTCACCATATTCCATATAGGAAAATTCCTGGTTATCACAGTACAGGGTAATATCCTGGTTTTGTTCACTGAGATGATCAGCGATAACCTGCATGCCCATGTAGTGGCCCTGATATCCGGAATCCGGTGGCGTTTTGTGTTCGGCTATAAGCTTGCCTGCATAATTTGAACGTATACGCAGAAATTCGATTTCGTTAGCCAGCTGTGCATCGTCAGGCCGGTGCAAGCGTGCCGAACGCCTGTTCAGGGTGCTGCCGAGAAAACGTTGCAGCTGATTCATCAGCGTATCTTCATTATGGAAAGGCATTTGCTGGTAATAAAGTGAGCCCATTTCATCAAAGATATAGACGTGTACATCCGGTTGGTTTATCTGGTAAAGCACCTGAACATTGTCCGGCTGGCTATATCGGAAAAGCGGACCTATTGGGAAGTCCTTGCAGGTGTGGCCGTCAAAGACAATATTACTGAATGTTTCCTGCGACAGGCCGAGTGTGTTTAACAATTGCGTTTCTGTACCGATACGCTGGAAGCGTGGCACATCATTTTCATTTTGTGCCAGATAGTAATCATAACCAAGACGCATTGCATAGCGTGGATTGCTTAGTGTGGCATTTTTATAAAATACTTTGTAAAGAGTATTATACAGTTCCTGTACGCGTGCGGCGATAGACGACCCGCGTGCGGTGGAGTAGCTGCGCACATGCAGGGTGCCGGGTAACTGTCGGCTGGAGACGGGTGTCCAGGCAAAAAAATCTGACAAACAATCCAGAATGGCCGTGTTTCCATGATAATGAAAGGTCAGTACTTCACCCCAGCTGTTCAGCACAACCAGGTCACAGCTTAGCGCCAGGTTTTTCCAGAAACCGCCATAACAAAGTGAGTCAGCCCGGTTACTGGTCAGGTGTATTCCCTGTTTTGTATAATTCTCTAGCGGATCCAGTCCTTCATTGATATACAGCATGGCCGTCTGGATAGAGGGCGACTGGCTGACATCCTGCATTAACAACTCACCGGCGGTGCCGCTGGTAAATACCTTCGCGAGGGCATCCAGTATCGCGTGTGCCTCGCGGTTCGATTCAGTCTGCTCATGGCGGCGGATGGTCAACAGAGAATGATAGCTGACCAGTTTATTGAAGTGGCACCACACCAGTAGCTCCATTAGATGGTGTTTTCGCTTGATGGGCTGTATCTTGCCCGAAGTGGCTTCTTCCGGGTCAGCACGATAAAGTGCCCATGAGCTGACACCATCGGTTTCAGTCTGGATGAAAGATAAAATCTCTTCAGATAAATCAATAGAAATACCCGGGTTAATCAGATCTATCTTGCCGGCCTTACGTTCAAAGGCGACATATAATTTACGACCGAGCTGGTTCAGGTCAGCTTGCATGATGTCAGGCTGTTCAGAATGCTTGCGGGCAAAATCAGAAAGATTATGGTAGCTGCGCATCAATTCTGATGTAATGATCTTCGCCTCTTCCATCACGCGGTGTATCTTCCAGGTATCACGTGAATCGAGTACCAGCAGGTCGTCGCGTTTCCATCCCCATAGATATACCAGTTCTTCCATAACCTCATAGCGTCGGGAAATATTACGTTTGCGGCGCACACTCATTTTTTCATGAACCTTGAAATAAAAACAACGGCGTGCAAGTTCAAGGCGATCAGGCATACTCACGCTGGTCAGATATTCATTGACCTTTTCCATTA
>DRJJ01000243.1 GCA_011052255.1 Gammaproteobacteria bacterium
CCGGCAGGCTGGCCAGCGCGATATTGAATGGCTCGACGTTTGCGATCGGTAGTACCAGTTGATGCGGACCGGCCGGGTCAGTGGCCCAGCGGTTATAGCCCGGGTTGAGTTTGTAAAGGCGTTCCAGATCGATCCCTGCCATGTCGGCAGCCAGTGCCAGATCCAGTTGCGAGCCGGTGCTTACAATCAGTATTTGCGGTTTATTTTCCAGTGAGCGTAGCTGCAAGCCGTGCTGATCGGGATCTGCAAATACGTTGCTGATCGCCAGCAGACGTGGTACGTAACCACGGGTTTCTTTCGGTAAACGCAAATGCCAGAAATCGGTTGGACGTTTGCGCTTGCGATTGTATCGAATCGCCTTGTCGACGGTGCCCTGGCCAGAATTGTAGGCCGCCAGTGCCAATAGCCAGTCGCCCTTGAAATGTTTGTTCAGAGCATTCAGGTAGTCCAGTGCGGCATGGGTGGCGGCGATCACATCACGGCGTCCGTCATACCACCAGTCCTGTTTCAGGCCATACATACGACCGGTGCCGGGTATGAATTGCCAGATGCCGGCAGCACGGCCATGTGAATAGGCAAATGGTTGAAATGCGCTTTCGACGATCGGTAACAGTGCGATTTCGGCAGGCATATTACGCTTGTCTATTTCGTCGAGGATGAAGTACATGAAAGGCTCTGCACGGTCTATCACGCGGTTCAGGTATTCAGGGTGTTTGACGTACCATTGCAGATGGCTCCCGACCCGTTTGTGGTCGGCGTCTGGCAGGCGGTAGCCACTGCGCAGTCGTGCCCAGAGGTCTTGTGCGGCAGGTGGTGGGGCAGGCGGTTCGACGGTTGCTGTCTTGGCCACTACGGGTACGGCTGCGGGTACGGCTGCTGGTTTGTCGGTGTCAGGTTCTGTTGCGGCCTGTTCGGTTATGACCGGATGCCCGGTAATGGCCATCGCAATATTAATGGCAGACTGATGAGGCCATTGTGCGGTATCTTGCTGAGCCGGTCTTTCTTGCGTGTCCGGGCGTGTATTGGAAGAGGCTGAATCCAGGCCGGCACTGTTGCAGCTAACCAGCGTGATGCTGAGTACCAGCAGGGTAGCCAGTTTGTCGAGGCGGTATTGTTGCTTGTTATTCATAAACCTGTTCCATTTAGCGCCAGCGCACAGAGCTACTTGTAGCTAAGCCGTAATTTGGCTACCTGTTCTGATATATCGTCCGGATCCGCATTAGACTTTAATATACAACTAATTGTTATTGTTAATAATTTTAAGTTAACGTGTTGTGAAATTGATCACAGCCTGTGGCTTTATTGTTCCATGCCAGACCCTGCCTTGTCTATAACTCCGTTCAGGGTGGCTGTGCTATGCTGGCTGTAGATTATGCATGCATCTGAAAACAATGTGTATTATGGCCGGGCAATGCGCGACTGGTACGGCAGCGCAGCGGGTCAGGTGGTGCTTGAACAGGAGGTCAGGGCCCTGAGCCAGGTGCTGCCCGATCTGTTTGGCTACCACTTGCTGCAGATAGGCAGTTGCGGCCAGGATGTGCTGGACAGCAGTCGTATTCTGCACCGTATGGTGATGGATGTGAGTGACTGCCGCCAGCAACAAGTGGATACGCTGGCGGGTCTGTGTGCCTTGCCGGACAATTTACCGATTGCATCCGATAGTGTGGATGCGGTTTTGCTATACCATAGTCTGGAGTTCAGTCAGGATCCGCATCAGGTGCTGCGAGAGGTTGAGCGGGTGCTGGTTCCGGAGGGGCATGTGCTAATAATGGGGTTTAACCCGCGCAGTCTCTGGGGATTACGGGCAATGATGCACAGACGTGGGGATACCATGCCGTGGAATGGTCGATTTGTGAATCAGCCGCGCTTGCGTGACTGGTTATCCCTGCTTGGATTTGATGTGATTGATGTGCAGCCGCTGTGTTTTCAGGCGCCACTCAAGCATGTGCCCGGAACCGGGGGGCTGCAATTTATGGCGCGCTGGGGTGCCCGGTGGTGGCCCTGGTTTTGCGGGGTGTATCTGATGACGGCGCGCAAGAAGGTGTCGACCATGACACCAATAAAACCACGCTGGCAACCGCGACGCCGGCTGGTGGCAGGTTTGTCTGAACCGGCTTCACGAGGAATGCAACGCAATGGACGAAGTTGAAATTTTTACCGATGGTGCCTGTCGCGGTAATCCCGGGCCAGGAGGCTGGGGTGCATTACTGCGTTCTGGTGGCAAGGAGAAAACCCTGTCCGGTGCCGAGCGGGACACCACCAACAACCGTATGGAGATGATGGCAGCCATCATGGCACTGGAATCGCTAAAGCGTCCGTGCAAGGTAAAGCTGACGACTGATTCGCAATACGTACTTAAGGGAATAACCGAATGGATGCCGGGCTGGAAAAAGCGTGGCTGGAAAACCGCCAGCCGGCAGCCGGTTAAAAATGTTGATCTGTGGAAACGGCTTGATAAGGTGGCCGGTGGTCATGAGATCAAATGGCAATGGGTGCGTGGGCATACCGGGCACCCGGAGAATGAGATTGCTGATCAGTTGGCGACTGGGGCGATTGATAGTTTGTAACAGGGTTTTTATATGAGACAGATAGTACTGGATACTGAAACCACCGGGCTTGATCCGTCACAGGGTCATCGCATTATTGAAATTGGCTGCGTCGAACTGCAGGGGCGTCGGCTAACCGGTAATGCCTATCATCAATATCTGCAACCCGATCGGGAAATCGATGCCGGGGCGATTGAAGTGCATGGCATCACCAATGAATTTTTGCAGGACAAGCCGCGTTTTGTCGATGTGGTCGATGACTTTATCGAGTTTATTCGTGGTGCCGAGCTGGTGATCCATAACGCACCATTCGATGTTGGCTTTATTAATAACGAGCTGGGTTTGCTGAAGGCTGAGCAGCCACGCATAAAAGACCTGTGCGGGGTGCTGGATACGCTGAAGATGGCGCGCGACATGCACCCCGGTCAGCGCAATAATCTGGATGCGCTGTGTAAGCGCTACGAGATTGATAATTCCAGCCGTGATAAACATGGCGCGTTGCTTGATGCCGAAATTCTGGCTGATGTGTATCTGGCCATGACCGGCGGGCAGGTCGCACTGACCCTGTCGGCTGGTGATGAGGCCGGTGGTCAGCAGCAGGGCGGCAGTGACATCAGGCGTCTGTCGGCCGACCGGCCTCGTCTGCAGGTGGTACAGGCGACAGCTGAAGAGCTGGCTGAACATCAGCAATACCTCGAAAAACTCGATCAATCCAGCGGCGCTGATTGTGTCTGGCGCTCGATTGATTAGGACGGGCGACGGCAAACAGGCTAGAATACGCCTTTTCTGAAATCACCTTGAGCGAGTACCCGCTAGAAAATCATGACTATACGAACCCGTTTTGCCCCCAGTCCTACCGGCTACCTGCATATTGGTGGCGCACGAACTGCGTTATTCTCCTGGCTTTATGCCCGGCGTCACGGTGGCCAGTTTGTGTTACGCATAGAAGACACGGACCTGGAACGTTCCACTGCCGAGTCGGTTAACGCGATTCTGGAGGGGATGACCTGGCTGGGGCTGGATTATGACGAAGGGCCATTTTACCAGACGCATCGTTTTGATCGCTATGCAGAAGTGATCCAGAAGCTGCTGGATGAAGGCAAGGCCTATCGTTGCTATTGCAGCAAGGATCGCCTGGATGCTTTGCGCGAACAGCAAAAAGCGGATAAACAAAAACCACGCTATGACGGCTTATGTATTGACCGTGAAGATCACCCGGATGACCAGCCCTACGTGATTCGCTTCCGTAACCCGAAATCCGGGCAGGTCATTGTGAATGACATGGTGCGCGGCAAAATCGTGTTCAAAAACACCGAACTGGATGATCTGATTATTGCGCGCAGTGATGGCAGTCCAACTTATAACCTGACTGTGGTGGTCGATGATCTGGATATGAAGCTCACCCACGTGATTCGTGGTGATGATCACCTGAACAATACCCCTCGACAGATCAATATCCTGCAGGCACTGGGTGCAGAGCCGCCGCTATACGCGCATGTGCCGATGATACTGGGCGCCGATGGCAAACGTCTGTCGAAGCGTCACGGTGCAGTGGGTGTAATGCAGTATCGCGATGATGGCTTTCTGCCGGAGGCCCTGCTGAACTATCTGGTACGACTGGGCTGGTCGCATGGTGATGATGAGGTGTTCAGTATCGAACAGCTGGTTGAATTATTTGATCTGGATGCAGTGAATAAATCGGCCTCTACATTCAGCCCCGACAAGCTGTTATGGCTGAATCAGCATTACATCAAAACGAGTACACCAGAACATATCGCCCGACACCTGAGCTGGCATCTGGGGCAGCGTGACATTGATCCGTCCGGTGGCCCGGATATTCTTGAGGTGATCAAGGCGCAACAGGAACGCACCAAAACACTGGTTGAGATGGCCGATAGCAGCCGAATTTTTTATCAGGACTACGTAGACTTTGACGACAAGGCTGCGCGCAAGAACCTGAAGCCGGCCGCACAGCCAGCCCTGGCCAGGCTGGCAGAGGTACTTGCGGATTGTGATTGGCAGGCCGGTGCCATTCACGCCACGATTGAGGCCATTGCAGCAGAACTCGATCTGAAGCTGGGTAAGGTCGCACAACCGTTACGTGTGGCAGTCACGGGCGGTGCGGTTTCGCCACCCATCGACGTGACGCTGGAGTTAATCGGGCGTGAGCGCAGTCTGGCCGGTATACAGCGAGCGCTGGCCTATATAGAACAACGTGAATCTTCAGGCTGATTTATAAATTAAGAACATTGGTTAGGCCGCATGCTTTTTCCATGACCGTTGGCGGCATGGACGCCGCCATCGAGCTTACAGGGATGTATTTACAGCGTGTCATGGAAAAAGCATGCGGCCTAACCAATGATCTCCTTGAACATCACTTGACAGTCAGGCGCGGCTAGCGTAAATTTCGCCAACCTTAGGGGCTATAGCTCAGCTGGGAGAGCGCTACAATGGCATTGTAGAGGTCGGCGGTTCGATCCCGCCTAGCTCCACCATATTTTTCCCGCACACACCCTTCTGGATCAGCACATCATGGTACGTTTCGGACTGTTTCTGATTTATATCGGCATCGGCCTGGTGGCTGTCGGGATGCTGGTGGGTTTCCCATTCCTGTTAATCGATAGCAAGCACCCGCTCACCAGCCTGATCGGGCTGGTGCCATATGGTTTTGCGGCTGCCTTGCTGGGTATGGTTATGCGGTTTCTGCACCGATCGGACTAAAACCGGTCGGCAGTATCAATTCGCGTTATAGCCGCCCGTCCACATCCTCTTTCGGGAACAGATACTTCACATCGTAAATAACATGCTCGGGCTTGCACAGGCCGTGAAGTTTTTCGATGCCTATTTCACGAAACTGGTCGTGCGCGACCGCGATGATGATGCCGTTATAGGTACCGGCCTGTGGGTCGGTGATAACGTCTACGCCATAGGTGTCATGTGCTTCCTGGGGATCGACGCAGGGATCAAAGATATCAACATTCGCATGATATTCCTGAAGTCGGGCGACGATGTCGACCACGCGGGTATTACGCAAATCCGGGCAGTTTTCCTTGAATGTTAGGCCGAGTATCAACATCCGGCTGCCTACAATACTGACCCCTTTTTTGGCCATCAGACGCATGGTGGTGTCGGCTACGTATTCACCCATGCCATCATTCAGGATACGGGTAGCCGGAATGATGGTTGGCTGGTAGCCGCTTTCCTGTGCCTTGTGGGTCAGGTAATACGGATCGACACCAATGCAATGCCCTCCGACCAGACCCGGTCTGAAGGGTAGAAAGTTCCATTTGGTACCGGCGGCTTCAAGTACTTCCTCGGTATCAATACCCAGACGCTCAAATATGTGGGCCAGCTCATTGATCAGGCCGATGTTGACGTCACGCTGGGTATTTTCAATTACCTTGGAGGCCTCCGCCACCTTGATGCTGCTGGCCAGGTGGGTGCCGGCCTCGATGATGCTGCCATATAATTTATCTACCCGTTCGGCTATTTTCGGGGTGGAACCGGAGGTAACCTTGAGGATGTTAGTAACGCGGTGTACTTTATCGCCCGGGTTGATGCGTTCCGGACTGTAGCCGGCAAAAAAATCAGTGTTAAAAACAAGGCCGGACACCTGTTCCAGTATCGGTATACAGACTTCCTCGGTAGCCCCCGGGTAAACGGTGGATTCATAGATGACAATATCACCTTTTGACAGCACCGCGCCGACTGTCTTGCTGGCATTTTCCAGTGGAGACAGATCGGGTCGTTTTACGTTATCAATTGGCGTGGGTACGGTGACAATGTATATATTACAGTCTGCAATATCATCCAGTTGGCTGGTAAAACTCAAGTGGCTTGCTTCGGCAAACAGTTCAGGTTCCACTTCCAGGGTCGAGTCTTTATTATTTTTCAGTTCATCGATACGTGCGGTGTTGATATCGAAACCGATGGTATCAAATTGTTTGCCAAACTCCACTGCCAGAGGCAGGCCAACGTAGCCTAGTCCGACAATACCGATCCTGTTTTCTGTGTTTGCCATATGCCTTCTCTTTGGTATTGATAGCTTATGATTGAGCTGCGAGTTTTCTTTCCCAGGCCAGTGATGTTTCTACAATTTTGTCCAGGTCATCAAACTCTGGTTGCCAGTTAAATAAAGCCTGCAATTTTGATGAATCAGCAATCAAAGTGGGTGGGTCGCCAGCACGACGTGCCTGTTCAATGATGTTGAGCGGTTTACCGTTGGCTCTGGCAACGGCATCCAGTACCTCCCGTACGCTATAACCATGGCCATAGCCGCAGTTGAGTGTTGCAGATTCTCCACCATCACGTAAGTACTGCAGGGCGCGGACATGGGTATCAGCCAGGTCTTCAACATGAATATAGTCACGCACACCGGTGCCGTCAGGGGTAGGGTAATCGGTTCCGAATATGGATACGCAATCGCGTTTGCCAACGGCGGCCTCACAGGCAACCTTGGTTAGCAAGGTTGCTTTAGGTGTGGATTGACCAATCCGGCCCTCCGGGTCGCATCCCGCTACATTGAAATAGCGTAGTGCAACGTAGCGCATATCAGTAGCCTGCGACAAGTCACGTAACATCCATTCAGTCATTAATTTGGATGTGCCATAGGCATTGATTGGATTCAGTTCCGTGTGTTCTGTGAGTGGCTGGACTTCTGGCATGCCATAGACTGCTGCAGTGGATGAAAATATGAAATGTTTTACCCCGGTCAGACTGGCACATTGCATCAGGTTGCGGCTGGAACAGGTGTTGTTACCGTAATATTTCAGAGGGTTGCTGACAGACTCCGGTACGATAGTGTGTGCTGCGAAGTGGAGAATTGTGTCAACAGAATAGTCTTGCAGTATCCGGGTGACCAGTTCCTGATCGCCGGTATCACCGATTACCAGGTCACCGTGCAGTACCGCCTCTTTGAATCCTGTGCAAAGGTTATCCAGTACAACGATACGCTCGCCTGCCTCACCCAGCTGACGCACGACATGGCTACCTATATAGCCTGCCCCACCTGTGACCAGTATCGCATTATTAGCCATGCCCTGATGCTCCTGATAATGTTGAAATAGACCACAATATGTGGAAATCAATGTAGAATATCATTCTATCCAGATGATTTTAACTGATAAAAGCAAATATATTATATACACTATCAACAACACCGTTACATTGTTTTACGAAATAGCCGGTAATCAGGCAGGGCTAACGGCCTGATTCTGTTTTTACTAAGGGTACGGTAAGGTCTAATTAAACATGCTCGCATTTCAAATAGAAAGGATAAACTGGACGGAGCTATTGACCCGTTTCTCGAGTGGGCGCCTGCCCGGGGCCCTGGCCATGCTGATCGTGATCCTGATTGGCGCACAACTGGCTGATTTCACATGGGTACTGGTTGAGCAATGGGTGCCTGAGACAGCACAGCAACGACAGCATATGCAAGTGCCTCTGGCTGGCAAACGAAGTGATAGCCGCCAGTCAGTAAACGCAATTGTGAGCCAACACCTGTTCGGAAAGGTTGATGTGGTACAGACGGCAAGCAAGGTTCCGGTCAATGCGCCGACTACTAATTTGCAGCTTACATTGAACGGGGTCTTTGCAGCGGGCAAATCTGATGGTTATGCCATTATCACCGAGGGTGCGCGTGATAATCAGAAACTCTACCATATTGGCGACAAGGTGGCGGGAGCTACTTTACAGCAGGTGATGCCTGATCACGTTATTCTGATGCGTAATGGGCAATACGAGACCTTACGTTTTCCAGTACTCAAGCAAACCGGGTTGAACGTAAAATCCACCATTTCAGCTAATGCAAACCCAGTAGCACTAGGTCAGTTAGGTATGTTAGGCCAGCAAGGCCAGCTAGGTCAGAAACGCACACAAATGCTTAACCTGGTGCAGATTATTCCAGTTAATAAGCGTGGTCGTTTGACTGGCTACAGGATATTGCCTAAAAAAGACCGTGCCTTGTACAACAGGCTGGGCTTGCGCCCATCTGACCTGGTAGTAGCAATTAACGGGATTTCATTGCTGGATCCAAAGAATTTATCCAAAGTAATGCAGTTGCTGGCGTCGGCAAATCAAATGGATGTGGAAGTGATGCGTCAGGGTAACAAGCAATCAATTCGTGTTGCATTACCTTGATGGAAGATAATAAATTTAATATGCATTATATTGATAGACTTACTCTTATATGATCAGGTTTTTCCACTTTATTCCCGGAACCTATTTTTTACTCGGTTTGCTCGAGGCTGTTTCAGTACAGTTTTCTGTATTCGTGGCACCTGTTTTCAGATATGGCTTGCAGGGGGCTAATCGTTTCGATCACGCGTGGGTGTACTTGCCAACGGCTACTGTATTCGCATTTGTAATGTATTTATCTATGACGGCAATGGGGATGTACTGGCGTGGGCTACGTGAAGATTATTGGGGAATTGTATTTCGGCTGGCAGCGAGTTCACTGGTAGCAGTGACTATTATGTCCATCATTTTTTACAGTATACCGAGCCTGGCACTTGAGCGCAGGGTATTTGGTTATGCTGTAATCATTTCGTTTACCCTGATTTTACTGTTCCGTAGTCTGCACTATTTTTTCTCTGATCATGAAGCCTTGCGCCAACGCGTGCTGGTACTGGGAACAGGTAAAAAGGCCGGAGAAATTGACAGGTTAAGGCGCAAATCAGACAAGGCCGGGTTTACCCTGGTTGGTTTTGTACATGTGAGCGGTCAGCGAGACCTGTTGCCGATGGAAAAAATCCTGTATTCGGACAAACCGCTGGTGGAACTGGTTCGTGAGCATGAAGTAGACGAGATCATTGTGGCAATCGATGACAGACGAAAATCGTTTCCTGTGGATGAAATGCTGGAATGCAAGATGATGGGTGTGTATGTGGTGGATTTATCTGATTTTCTGGAGCGCCAGACACGCAGGATAAAGCTGGAAACCCTGCACCCGAGCAGTATGATATTCTCTGAGGGATACAGTCAGGCTGTACTGAAGAAATACAGCAAACGCTTATTTGATATCGGTGTAAGCATATTGATGCTGATATTGGTCTGGCCTCTTATGCTACTGACGGCGCTGGCTATCCTGCTTGAAACCGGTATGCCGGTGTTATACCGTCAGCAACGCGTTGGCAAAGGCGGTCGGTTATTTAATGTTTTGAAGTTTCGCAGTATGTATTATAAAAAAACAGACAGTCAGGAGCCAAACTGGACCCAGGTTGATGACGAGCGTGTCACCCGGGTGGGAAGACTGATTCGCCGTATACATCTGGATGAATTGCCGCAATTAATCAATGTGCTCAGAGGTGAAATGAGCTTTGTAGGCCCAAGACCTGAAACACCGCAATTCGTAGAAAAATTATCCAGTCAGATACCGTTCTACAATTTACGGCACAAGGTAAACCCCGGTATTACCGGTTGGGCGCAAATATCCTACCCATATGGGTCATCACTTAAGGATGCAGTGGCCAAGCTGGAGTATGATCTGTACTACATGAAGCAGTACAGTATGCTATTTGATTTTATGATTATGATGCAAACTGCACAGGCTATCATTCTTGGCAAGGGCATGCGTTAACGCGCAATGCGCTCAGATCCTTTATACGGGAGTAGTCATGGGGAACAAGGAAAATAAAAGCACTAACGTCGTATGGCATTCCGCAACGGTTACTCGTGAACGACGTGAAAAATTACACGGGCACAAAAGTGCTGTCTTATGGTTTACCGGTTTATCCGGTGCCGGAAAGTCTACTCTGGCGCATGTGCTGGAAGAGCAACTACATCAGCGCGCCTGTTCTACCTATGTATTTGATGGCGATAATGTTCGTCACGGTTTATGTGGTGATTTGAGTTTTTCTGAACAGGATCGGGTCGAGAATATTCGCCGTATAGGGGAAATGGCGAAATTGTTTTGTAACGCAGGCATCCTGGCACTGACCGCGTTCATTTCACCGTTCCGGATTGATCGCAAAAAAGTTCGTGATCTGGTCGGTGATGATTTTATTGAAATCTTTTGTGATTGCTCACTGGACGTTTGCGAGTCACGTGATGTGAAAGGTCTGTACAAAAAAGCACGTAAAGGTGAGATACCTGAATTTACCGGGATATCCTCACCATACGAAGCACCGGAAAATCCGGAAATATCGCTGGATACCGGTACGCAGCCTTTAGAAGACTGCGTTCAGCAAATCATTGATTACCTGGAGAGCAGGGAAATTCTTCCACCGCAAACCAGTTGATCCTGTCTCGCATTATCCGATTTTTCTGTAACGTATTCGGTGCGGCTGATTGGCGTTTTCCCCCAGGCGACGTTTGCGGTCTTCTTCATAGTCCGCATAGTTGCCTTCAAACCAGACGGTCTTGCTATCACCTTCAAAGGCCAGAATGTGGGTCGCTATTCGATCCAGGAACCAGCGGTCATGTGAAATAATAACGGCGCAACCGGGAAACTCCAGCAAGGCCTCCTCCAACGCACGCAGGGTTTCGATGTCCAGGTCATTGGTGGGTTCATCAAGTAGCAGCACATTACCACCACTTTGTATCAGTTTGGCCAGGTGGACACGATTGCGTTCACCACCGGATAAATTGCCGACATGTTTTTGCTGGTCCGAGCCACGAAAGTTAAATTTACCAACGTAGGCACGTGAGTTAAGTTCCAGCTTGCCAACCTGCAGGATATCGTGGCCACCCGAGATTTCCTCCCACACGGTTTTGCTGTCGTCCAGCGAGTCACGGCTCTGGTCGACATAGGCCAGTTGTACGGTCTCGCCAATGCGTAGCTCACCGCTATCGGGCTGTTCTGCTCCAGTCAGCATGCGAAACAAGGTGGTTTTACCTGCACCGTTTGGGCCGATGATGCCGACGATGCCACCCGGAGGCAGATTAAAGCTGAGGTCGTCTACCAGCAGACGGTCACCAAAAGCCTTGCGCAGGTGTTCGGCCTCGATTACCTTGTCGCCCAGACGTGGGCCGGGTGGAACAAACAGTTCGTTGGTTTCGTTGCGCTGCTGGTAGTTCTGGTTACTGAGTTCTTCAAAACGTGCCAGACGTGCCTTGCTCTTGGCGTGACGCCCTTTGGGATTGCTGCGCACCCATTCCAGTTCGGCCTTCATGGCTTTAAGGCGTGAGCCTTCTTTTTTATCTTCCTGTTCCAGTCGTTGTTCTTTTTGTTCCAGCCATGATGAGTAATTGCCTTCCCACGGGATGCCGTGGCCCCGATCCAGTTCCAGTATCCAGCCGGCGACGTTATCGAGGAAGTAGCGGTCATGGGTAATGGCCACCACGGTGCCGGAGTATTCTTTCAGAAACCGTTCCAGCCAGGCTACCGATTCGGCATCCAGATGGTTGGTAGGCTCATCCAGTAGCAACATGTCAGGGCGCGATAATAATAAACGGCACAAAGCAACACGTCTTCTTTCGCCACCTGATAATTTTGTTACATCGGCATCCCATGGCGGCAGGCGTAATGCATCGGCAGC
>DRJJ01000244.1 GCA_011052255.1 Gammaproteobacteria bacterium
CGATGGGCGCTGGTATGCAAAGGCACCAGACATACCCCCCGTGCTGGCCAGGCTTAAGATTGATAAACAACGCCCAATACTGTTGACCTGCCTGGGCGGAACCGGAGCCGCATTCAATTACGCAATGTTCTATGCAGCGGGTTTTCATAATCTGCGCGTAGATGATGCCGGACTAAGGCGCTGGAATAAACGACTGCTGCCACTCGAAAATACGGATCTCCATAAATCTGATGTAAAACGGCAGGTACAGAATAACTGATTCTGTACCACGGAACATAAATTCCAAAATCCTTAAGCAAATACCTGCCTTTTGATTCGCCGATCATAAATATAAGAATTGTCTATTATCTACGTTAGTCCGATTAGACCCTTATTCTATAGCCGACACCACCTTTCGTTAGTCCATCTACCGCATCTTTCTCTGACACCAGACAGTCTTTATCATAATAAAACCCAAAGCCATTCATTTTATGTGAGTAATAGCTTGCTTGTGACAGCACTGTTTATTGGAAGACAATTCCCGCCTAATAAACATGGCTTAGATGGCCTTTGACAGGCGAATATTACAACGAACTTAACATTACGATTCATTAATCGAGTTAGGTTTTAAAATGTGAACTACCTCACTGGTCGTTATCCTGCTATGTGATGTATCACTCCACGAGCCACACAAAAATGTGAATTAATGTCTCTGTCGAACGGAAGCAGAACGGAGCTTACCCATCGGTCTACTGATTCAGCATGACGATGCTGACTTAACATTATTCTACGGAGGGATTTATCATGAAGCACACGTACAGTGCTGTTACCCTTGCAAGCCTATTCGCCCTGACATCTGTTTTTATCGGATGGCAGGTAGTCAATAGCAAACAGTTACCGACATTACTCAGACTGGAATCACCTTACACACTGTCCGAAACGATCAACAACATCAAAAATGCTGTTAAGGCTCGTAATTTTCGTATGATTCGAGAGCAGCCGGTTGCGCAGGGTTTCTTGTCCGGCGACAATAAGCAACAACATATCGTTTACTTCTGTAATTTCACAGAAGCTTATCAATCCCTGCAACAAGACAAACAAATTGGCTACATGTTGCCATGCCGTTTTACGATTAGCGAAGAGGGTGGCAAGGTAATTATTTCGACAATTAATCCTGCTGCAATAACCAGGCTGACAGGAGCCAAGGCGGGTGCAGTATGCGCCGCCAACAGTGCTGGTTATCTCGATATCATGGAGGAAGCCGTTTTATGATGACTATCTTTTCACGCATCATAATTGCTCTGTTTGTAGTATGCATACTCGTAGCCTGTGACAAAATTGAAAGCGCCCAAACCAGAAATGACTTCACGGACGTGATGCTTGACTTGCAGACGAATATTCAAGCGAAAGGCTACAAGGTTTCAAGGGTACAGCAAGTCGATGTTGGAATGAAAAAGTCTGGTTACACTATCGCCGAATATCGAGTGGTATTTTTTGCCAGGCCAGATGAGGTCAAAACAATACTGGAAAAATATCCGGAATTTGCCAGTTTTCTACCCCTTTCAATTACTATATACAAAGATGGCGACATAACACGGCTGGCTGGTATGCCGTTTGTGTTACCAAGGTCAGGTGCATCGACGCAGGATCTTAAGACCATGATCGAGACCTGGGAAAAAGACACTGCGGATATCATTCACCAGACCGCAGAAACCAGTGACTGACGTTCTTGTCCTTCAAAGCCATACAAAGCAAGTTTTACAGAGCGCCCGGAACGAGGGAAGTCTGGCTTCAAGGTTTATTATGTATAGATAATTTTTCACAAAATACTTATTTACATAAAAAACAATAAACATCAGAACTAAAAAGCACAGGCTTTAATAAAATTGGCGCATATTTACCCCCGCATGTTTTTGAAAAAATGTATGTAATACTGGTCATCCATCTTTTAGCTTGTCCATAAAATTTATGACACGTTTTGAATCAAAATGCGCAGCAGGGATACCAGTTACCTTCTTCGGCAATATCTCTGGAAGGATTCTCCCTGAAAGTTGTCCGAATAACTGTCTCGCATACTGCATCAGTTGTTTCTCCGTAACACAGGATTCCGAGATTTGTTCAAAAGTATCCTGGCTCGCTGTCATCTGTATGCCCAGCGCATTTGAAAGATTGCTATGAAACAAATTGAGTGCCACCTGCTGGTCTTCTGCTTCCAGAACCCACTGCCGAAAAATAGAATACACGCAGATATGCAGAATAAAGTTATCCAGTCTGGCCAGGTTATTGATGCATGATTCATCTATTATCGGCATGATTGGGTGCGTATCCCGTAAGGTTCTGGTAAATATTCCGCTACCGGTTCCTGTCCGTATGTTTCGATTATTAAAGACAGGCGTCATCTCCAGCCCGCAGCTGGGTGAGCGGGCTTTTACCACAAAACCATCCAGATCAGGCATGCTTTGCAACGTGCATTTTGCATAATCAGCTATCTTAGCTGTTACATCAATCAAAGGAGACTGTACGCCAAGCGCACATGCTGTGTCTGGTTCACCGACCAGTTGTATCGGCACCCTTGGCACGCCCAGGCCTATCGCAATCTCCGGGCAAATCGGAACTAATGTGAATAGGCTCGACATATATTCACACAACGCTGATATATAAGCATGGCCGCCGTCATAGCGTACCGGCTCACCCGTCAGGCAAGCGCTGATACCAATATTGATTGGTTTATGCTTTTTCATTACCTGATAACTCATTCGGTATATATATTACTATCAATGCTCTATTGCCTTTTTTCGTGTATGCCTGAACATAATACTCGCAACTTACTGTTTACGAGGAATTCTACAAAATACTATGCTAGGCTATTCTTAAGATCTTTAAAGATCCTGCCGCTATAAAGTCGTCAAGGATATATACGTGTTAGTACGTGACATCCTGTGACTATACTAGGTAATATAACTAGACAAGGATAGCACCCGACATAATATACCTATATATTATGGGTTTAATAATAAACAGTCTGTTTTAGCGGAGGATCCAGCTAAAAATAGAAATAAATCAACTAGTTGGAGGGTTTATGTCCATAGTTTTTCGTCGCCTGAGCCTGTTGCTAATTACGACGCTTCTTTCGCCTGTAGTCTTTGCCGATCTAATCATGACGGCACCGCCACGCGAATCAGTTGAAGCGGGCACTAAATTATACGCACCGATTGCAAATTATCTTAGCAAGGCCCTGGGGGAAAAGGTTGTATACAAACACCCGCGCAACTGGCTGCATTATCAGAGTGATATGCGCGCCGATAAATACGACATCGTGTTTGACGGACCCCACTTCATCTCCTGGCGCATCAAACATCTTGGCGCCAGGGCAATGGTAAAATTGCCTGGCAAACTGCAATTTTTTGTAGTCTCCATGGCCGATGACAAAGAGATAAAAAAAATAGAAGACGTTATCGGCAAGCGCGTATGTGGTATCGCGCCACCGAATCTGGCTACCCTGTCCATGATGGCGAAGCTCAATAACCCGGCTCGCCAACCCGTCCTACACCCGGTACGAGGCGGGTTCAAGAGTGTGAACAAGGAATTTAAACAGGGTAAATGTCGCGCCGCAATTTTCCGTACTGCCTTCTTCAAGAAAAAACTGCCACAAAGTGACCGCGACATGATGCGCATTATCTATACCAGCCCGGCACTGCCCAACCAGGGATTTTCAGTCAGCAGCCGTATCAGCTCCAAAAAACTTCAGAAAATACGCTCAGCTATGCTCAGTCGTGACGGAACCGCCGCCTCTGCTAACCTGCTAAAACGTTTTGGTGGTAAGGCCAAGGGCTTCAAAACCGCAATTAACAGGGAATTCAAGGACCAGTATCTGTTTCTTGAAGGTGTTATTTTCGGCTGGTAACGGTATCCAGTTCAAAGCTGTGCATCCAGCTCAGAAATTGGCTGATGTAACAGCGACTCACCAGTCATCACACTGTCTTTGTCCAGACCCATCATTTGCAACACGGTTGGGGTGACACTGCTTAAACCAGCGCCTATGGACAGGCGCCATTGTTCATTATCAATGACCAGACAGGGGACCGGGTACACGGTATGCTGTGTATGAGGCTCACCTGTTGCGGCGTCTACCATCTCATCACAGTTACCGTGATCGGAGGTTAACAACACAGAATAACTCGCAGCCACTGCCGCATCAAGCAACCTGCCTACCTCATAATCCATCGCCTCCAGTGCCTTGATTATAGCCGGGACTTTTGCGGTGTGGCCCACCATGTCACCATTGGCAAAGTTAATAACCATCAGTGCATATTTGTCGCTATTGATAGCCTGTATACATGCATCGGCAACACCCGCTGCGCTCATCTCCGGTGCCATGTCATAGGTTTTTACTTTGGGTGATGGCACCATCTCGCGGTCTTCGCCAGAGTAGGGGACTTCTCTGCCACCATTAAAAAAGAAGGTCACATGCGCATACTTTTCAGTTTCGGCACAATGAAACTGTTGTAAACCATGCTGACTAACGACCTGTCCAAGCGTGCTGAGCGGCCGCTCGGATTCAAATGCAACCGGCAATTTGAATCGCTTGCTATAGACCGTCAAGCAGGTCACGGCCACAAGCATAGCCGGGTCACGTTTAAATTCATTAAACCCAGGATTGATCAGTGCTTCGGTTAACTGTCTTGGCCTGTCATTTCGGAAGTTAAAAAAGATTAATGGCTCACCATCCTGCAGGCCCCTGTAATCGCCTACCGAAACCGGTTTAATAAACTCATCGTCTTCACCCTGCATATACGATGCACTGATAGCTTCATTGGCAGATTCCGCATGCCCACCCACTCCCTGTATAATCAAACGCCATGCCTGTTCGATACGATCCCAACGGTTATCACGATCCATCGCGTAAAAACGGCCACATACCGTCACGATACGGCCACCTGAGGTATCCAGCGCCTTTTGCAAAACCGGCAGATAATTTAATGCCGAGCGAGGTGCTGTATCACGTCCATCAGTAATCATATGCACCCACGGGCTGACTGACTGTTGACGACATAATTCGATCAGTGCAAGTAAATGCCGCAGGTGGCTGTGAACCCCGCCTGTAGAAACCAGTCCCAGCAGATGCAGTGGCTTGTTCTGCTCTCCCGCTTTTTTAACAGCAGCAAGTAATGCAGGGTTTTGATAAAAACCTCCATCGTCAATGCTGTCATTAATACGTACCAGATCCTGGCGTATCACGGTACCCGAACCCAGCGACATATGACCAACCTCTGAATTACCCATTTGGCCCTCTGGTAAGCCAACGGCCCGACCGGATGCCTTTAGCACGGTATGCGGGTAATGTGAAAAATAGTAATCCAGGCGAGGCGTGTTGGCTGCTTGAACACCATTATTAAGACTACTGGGATTGATGCCGTAGCCATCGAGGATAATCAGCATGGTGGGTCGTCTGGGTGGTCTGCCCGTTTCTGTCATATGTTTGTCTCTGTGTCAGCAAACCAAAAAGAATTCAGCCTGAACCTGAATAGCATAGTCCATTACTGTTTTTTATCACACATACTAGTGTACAGTAGTTCGAAATCATCGACTAACTGGACTAATGAAGTGAAACAACTGCTAATCACCCTGACTTTCAGCTACCTTTTTTTAGTTAGCGGCTGTAGCCAGGATTTGGGGCCTGAACGATCGCAACAACACACTGGCAATGTTGCCAAACGTGTCGAAACGGTTGATGCTCGAATCGTTGAACTGGCCTATACACTGGAAAGAACCGGCAGCCTGAAGGCCAAACGTCGCGTGCAGCTTTATAATCAGGAAGAGGGTCGTCTGGTTGATGTGCGTTACTACGAAGGTGATGCCGTTATCAAGGATGATCTTCTGATCCAGCTGGATGACCGCCTGCTACGGGCCGAGCTCGACAAGGCCCGTGCAACACGCCAGCAGGCTAAGGAAAATCGAAACAGAATCAGAACGTTGCAATCAAAACGTATGGCCTCAGACGATGAACGCCTGCAGGCTGTTACCAATCTGCTAATTGCCACAGCAGAGCTGGATTTATTCCAGGCACGTTTCGAATACACTCGCATTCGTGCTCCCTTTAACGGTATTGTTACTCAAAGGCTGGCTGAACCGGGAGATATCGCACCCAAGCATACCCACCTGATGACGCTGATCGACCCGGCCACGTTGGTGATACGTCTTGAGTTATCCGAACTGGCACTGGCACAGCTCGATACCAATACTCCGGTAAAAATTATTATTGATGCACTGGGCAACACTCCGGTCGCAGGCCTTATTACCCGTATTTTCCCAACCGTGGATGAACGCACCCGGCTGGGTCAGGTTGAAATTAGTCTTTCGCGCCTGCCAGAAGGTATACGCGAAGGCCAGTTTTCCCGCGTTTACCTGAGCACACCTGCCAAACAACGGCTGACTCTACCTTTTAATGCCATCCGCCGCGATAAACAGGGTGAATTTGTATTTCGCGTCATTGATAACAAGGCACAGCAAACACCTGTGCGCACCGGGCTGCATCAATCGGGGCTGGTAGAAATTCTGGAAGGGCTGGAAGCAGGCGACAGCATTATCATACGTGGATTTCTTGGCCTTAAAGACAACCAGTCAGTAGAGGTCATCAAGCCAGACAGTATGGAGCAGGCCTCTCGTGACAAACCCGAAAAATGACAACCCGAAACCATACCAGCACAGTCTGACTGGATGGTGCATACATCACCCTGTCGGCATAAGCATGCTGACACTTGCAGTAGTTGTGCTAGGCCTCTTTTCAGTTTCACGCTTATCGGTTGATCTGCTACCCCATATCATCCAGCCTGAGGTTCGTGTACGTGTATTCGATCCCGGGGTTCCTGCATCAATCATGGCCGACCGTATCACCAGACAACTGGAAGAACAACTGGCCATTACTGAAGATGCCATTTCGATCGAATCACGCACGCGAGAAGGACGTAGTTCTGTAGACCTGTCTTTTGCCTACGATACAGACATTAATCTGGCCTTACGTGACGCCAGTACCCGACTCGACCGCGCAAGACGTTTTTTACCGGACAGCATTGATGCCCCGGTCATTTATAAACGCGACCCGTCGCAACGCCCGGTAGCTGAATTTGTAGTCAGTTCAGACCGCATGGACTCCGCCAGCCTGCGTACCTGGGTGGATGATGTTTTTGCTAAATGGTTTTTGAATCTACCCGGTGTTGCCGCCGCCGAAGTCGGTGGCGGGTTAATTCGAGAGATTCAGATCTTACCCGATCAGGGCCGTCTGGCTTCTCTGGGGCTGCGATTACAGGATCTGGTTGATGCCCTGCGTGACAATAATGTAGAAATACCTGCAGGCCGTTTACGTATCACCAATCAGTTAATCAGCAGCCGCACCGATGCCCGGTTCCATGACGTCGAGTCCATATCCCGGCTACCGATCGCACTCAAGGATGGCCAGCAGGTTTTGCTGAAAGACCTCGCAGAGGTTGTTGACGGTCATGATGAGGAAATTCTGCGCATACGCCTGGATAGTGTACCCGGCATCAAGGTATCAATTCAGAAGCAACCCGGTGCCAATACAGTAACCGTGGTTGATGCCATCATGCGACGCCTTCTTCAGCTACAGAATCAGCGCGTTATCCCGGCTGATACCCATGTTAAAAAAGTAGGTGACCAGTCTGTTTATGTGCGCCATGCGCTGAATAATGCAGGCTATGCAACGATCAGTGGCGCTCTGCTGGCGATGCTGGTGGTGTACCTTTTTCTGGGGAATCTGAGACGCACATTAATTATCGGCAGTGCTATACCCATCGCGATTATGTTTACCTTTCTGCTGATGGATGGCAGCGGTCTGACA
>DRJJ01000245.1 GCA_011052255.1 Gammaproteobacteria bacterium
AGGCCTTGCTGCTTGATGTGATCGAAGATGATCATTCTCTGTTTTTGCGTTACGATGAAATCCGTTATGCATGGGAGATTGTTGATCCTATCCTCAGGGTCTGGTCAACCGAGCGGGATTTCATACATACCTATCCCTCAGGTAGCTGGGGCCCGGTAGAAAGCAACCGTATATTTGACCGCCCGGACCAGAACTGGCGTAATACCGGGCCGAGAGCATAACGGGCCTGATCATTTACTTACTATAGCTACCGTAAGCCTGTCCCAAGGGGCAGGTGCTTAAATCAGTAATGTTGATCTGGATCATTGCCTGCCTGATTTGGCAGAACGATATTCAGATCTGGAAGTCGAATAAACAGGTGGATACATGTATTCATATTCAGGGAGGCACAGGAGCTAAAAATGCACTATGAAAGTACTATGGGTGAGATAAATCTTAAGCGTAGAAAAATGCTGGTGGCGGGTGCTACCGTCGTGGGAGGTATTGGCCTGGCGGCCGTAGCGATACCTTTCATCAAGTATATGGAACCTAGTGACAGAGCCCGTAATGCAGGCGCGCCAGTTACGGTAGACATCAGTAAACTGGAGCCTGGGCAGCAGATTACAGTAGGTTGGCGTGGTCAACCGATCTGGTTCTTGCGTCGAACAGATGAAATGCTGAAAACCATGACACTTGAGAAGCACCTGGCTAAACTGCGAGATCCGGATTCCGAAGTAGAAACACAACAGCCTGCCTATGCTAAAAATGCAACGCGTAGTATCCACAAGGAACATCTGGTTGTAATCGGGATCTGTACACATCTGGGCTGTGTGCCTACTTACCGCCCGGATATGGCCCCTGAAGATCTTGGGCCTGAGTGGGATGGGGGCTATTTCTGTCCGTGCCATGGCTCGCGGTTTGATCTGGCAGGCAGAGTGTATCAGGGTGTTCCGGCACCCACCAATCTTGTTGTTCCGCCCTATCGGTATATAACCGATACGGTGATAGAAATAGGGGTGTCAGCAAAAGCCAGCTAAGGTTCGGGATAAAAACATGGGAAAGGCGTACTCGATATCTGCATCTGCGCTACGGGTCAGTCTGGTGTTGTCCCTGTTCATGGTAAATATACATGCCGCATGAGTGGACATTGAATGACATCGCCCAGGCGGACCGCATGCAGGTAGATCGAGACGGGTATGAATAAAGAGTCGACAACAGTCATTTGCCCGGTATGTGAGATGTCGGTTACGGCCGACGATTTGCAGATATCACATCAGGGCATGAATTTTTATTTTTGTTCTGCGCAATGTAAAGACCGTTTCAGGGCGAATCCACATTTGTATATTGGCAGCGCAGGGCATCCATCGGTTAAACAGCATGGTGATGTGGTTTTGAAACAGCGCAGTCTGTTGCTGGATGAATCATTGTCGTCGGTGCAGGCCGAACAATTATCAAGCGTTTTGCGCAGCCTGATGGGAATCAGGAAAATACATATCGAGGGAGACCGGATACAAATTATCTATGACCTGTTGCAGGTGACAGTGCAGCAGATTGAACAGGCCATTGAGCAGGCAGGAGACCACCTTGGCCATGGGGTGAGTAGCATGCTGAAAAGGTCTTTTGTTCACTACCTGGAAGAGACGGAGCTGAACAATCTTGAGCAACAGGCGGACAACAGTAAACATTGCCATTGATCCGGTTGTTCTGTGGACAGGCCAGACCAGCTGTCATGATGGTGATGGTAAGGAAATAGATTGTACCGATAGTGGACAGGATGCCGAATATAAAAATGGCCGGGCCTGGCAGACCCCGCGTTTTGAGCCAGATGACGATATTGTTTATGACCGTCTCACCGGACTGCACTGGTCTCGTGTCGCCAACTTCGCTGAATTTCCACTGACCTGGGTAGAGGCGCTGGTATTTGTGCAGCAGATGAATGCCGATAGCAGTCTGGGTTATTCAGACTGGCATATGCCAAACCGTAGAGAATTGCGCAGTCTACTGGACCTGCAGATGCGCAAGCCTGCGCTGCCCGAGGGTCATCCCTTCACTGAAGTCTTCCTGAGCTGGTACTGGACCTCTACCACGGCTGCGATTAGTCCATCACATGCCTGGACTGTTCACATGGACGGTGCGCGCATGTTCTACGGCGGCAAGGACCAGTCTTTTTTACTCTGGCCGGTGCGGGGTAATGCCGATACCGTTCTGCCGGTAACAGGCCAGCATGTGTGCTATAACGATCTGGGTGAGCAGATAGCCTGCGAGCATTCAGGACAGGATGGGGAATACGGTCTTGGTATAGTCTGGCCGGAACCACGATTCATTGTAACGGATACAGGCGTGTCAGACCGGTTGACGGGACTGTGCTGGCATGATAACGCTAATCTAACGGGTGTAACAGTAACCTGGCAGCAGGCGCTGGATGCGATAGCCCACCTGAATCGACAGGATAAACGACACAAGTGGCGCTTACCCAACATCAACGAACTGGAATCGCTGGTAGACTGCAGCCAGTCCAGACCAGCCTTACCGAAAGCCTTTCCGCTTGAGGATGTACGTGAAACATACTGGTCATCGACGACCAGCTTGTTTGAGCCAGACTGGGCATGGGCATTGTATATGGAAAAAGGAGCGACAGGAGTAGGGCAGAAAAAAGACCCTCATTTTTATGTCTGGCCAGTGTGCTGACTACTCAGTGTTCGCCTGAGTAGAGCGTTAGGGATTCCCGGACAATCCTGTTATAGGTGCCGTCCTGTTTCATTTCTTTCAGAACCCTGACCAGTTCAGGAACCAGGGTCTTGTGCTTTTTATGCAAATACATATACATTGCCCTGGTTTCCAGCGGTGGATCGATCACGTGTATATCGTCAGAATGCCTGTTTCGGATCAGGGCCAGGCCTCTATACCGTTCGTAGATAATCAGGTCTGTTCTGTTTTTGTCCAGCAGGGTGAACAACTGGTTTGCTGATTTGACTTTAGTTAAGGTTGATTCTTTCGGGATATTTGTTTCGAGTATCTTCCAGCCATTAATGATCGACACGACATAGGGCTTGAGGCTGTCCCAGCCGTTATCGATTTTTATATCCTGCTTGCTGAAGGCCACAAAGTCCCAGTCCATGATTTTTTCATTAACTCTAATCAGGTTGGGGTAGGTTTTCTCCAGCCCGGCGATGCGGAGGGCATCACCATCGACAATGCCTGCATTGGCATTCTGTAATCCGCGCTCGGCCGGGAACTGTACATTTTCCAGGGTGTATCCTAGTCTGCGTAAGGCTTCTTTTTCTATTCGGGCTATAAATCCTGACTGGTTGTTGCCGGTCTGTGCCGGGTGGGGGGGCGTGTTAAGGATCAGTATTGCTTCAGACCAGGCCTGTGTAAAGAGTAAAAAGAAGAGTATTACTGCGAAGCCCGCTTGTCTATGCACACATAATGTCCTTCAGGCCAGAATAGCATATAGTATAGTAGTATAGGCATACTCGCCATTCAGAGCCAGTGATTAAGGTTTAAGACCTTTTAGTCGTTACCCTGAACGAGGAGGCTTCGCAAGAAGCAGTGGGTTAATATTGTCCTGACGGCGGCTTTGTCTTACGACTAAGAATGGTGATGAGGGCTGGTGTGGGCGTGTTTGGCCAGAGAGGAGTGATTTATTTTTAGCTGTCGGCTACAATTCAGAATGGTTATTTTGATGTACGCTTTCAATTCATTGCATTCTATAGAGTGAAGCAGAGTGGGTATAAGGAATTAAAATGATAAAGGAGAGCAGCCGCCTCGCAAAACGACTCATTCTACACCTTATATTGTTCAGCTCACTGGTGACCCTGGTCCTGACCCTGTTTCAGTTGTACACAGAGTATCGTGGTGATGTGAATGAGATCGACGAGGATCTCTCGCAGATCCAGACGGTGTTTATGCAGAGCCTGACTGAAGCGGTCTGGATTGCTGACCTCAGTCAGGTGCGGACATTACTTGATGGTTTGCGCAAGATGCGTGATATCCGGTATGCCGAAGTACGAGTTGATGGAAAAATATACCAGAAAAGCGGTGAGCCGCTCGAAAATAATATAATCCCGCTCAAACATAAAATAGTCTATTCCTATAAAGATCAGCAGATCGTGATTGGTGAACTAACCGTACAGGCCAGTCTTGATGATGTGTACAGGCGACTGGAAAAGCAGGCAGGTGTAATGCTGGTTTCCAATGCCTTTATGACATTTATTGTTGCCTTGTTCATTTATTACCTGTTCAAAAACCTGGTGACCAGGCATCTGGATACCATAACGGATTTTGTCAGTAGCCCTGATGTGATGGATACCAGTAAGGAGCTGAGACTGGATCGCTCACATACCGAGCAAGATGAGCTGAATGTACTGGTCGCATCAATAAATGACATGAGGGGCAGGCTGGAAAAAACAGTTTCTGACTTACAGCAGAGTGAGCAGCGATTCGCTGTCTTATCGCGTGTTGTACCGGTGGGTATTTATCTGACCGATGAACAGGGTAAGTGCTTATATGTTAATGAGCACTGGCGTGAACTATCGGGAATGAGCCTGGAGCAGGCTTTGGGCGATGGATGGTCAAATGCAATACACCCGGATGATCGTGATGCAGTGTATGCTGTATGGCGTCATGCTGTTGAAACTCACACGCCCTATCAGCTGGAATTCAGATTTCGAGATTCTGATGGGCGTGTCGCCTGGGTCCTGGCTCAGTCTGCAGCACAGCTTGATGCTGACGGTTCGATTATAGGCTATGTGGGCAGTGTTACCGATATTACTACCTCAAAGGAATCAGAAAATGCAATGCGACAAATTGCAGAGGGTGTTTCAGGTGAATCAGGAGAGGATTTCTTCCAGAAGCTGGTAGATAATCTGGCTGCCCTGTTTGATGCCGAGTATTGTTTTATTGGCCTGGTCGACGAGATGGAACAGGACAAGATCAATACCTTTGTTTTTAGCCACAAGGGAGAGGTGGCAGAAAACTTCTCATGTAAATTAACCGGGACACCTTGTGGCGAGGTTGTCGGGAAATATACCCGGGCATTCCCGAAAAATGTACAGTCGGAGTTTCCGGACGAGCCCCGCCTGGGTGAGATGGGTGTTGAGAGCTATATTGGCGCGCCGTTATTTGACAGTGCTGGTAACGCAATTGGTTTACTGGTGTTGATGGATGTGGTGCCGATGCAGAACGTAGATCAGGTTAAACCGGTGCTGGAAATATTTGCCACCAGGGTGGCGGTTGAAATAGAGCGCCTGAATGTGTTGCGTACCTTACAACAGCAGCATGACAGGCTTGAGGAGCTGGTTGCAGAGCGTACCGATGAACTGATTCTGAGTAACAAGGAACTGGAGTCCTTCAGTTATTCCATATCACATGATTTACGTGCACCCTTGCGCGCGCTGGATGGATTCAGTCATGCGCTGATGGACGATTACAGGAATACGATGGACGCCGACGGGCTGGGCTTTTTGCAGCGTATTCGTGATGCCTCGCAAAGAATGTCTGGCATGATTGATGGGCTACTCGATTTATCCCGGATATCACGCAAGGAGCTGGAAAGAAAGGAAGTAAAACTGGATACTCTGGCCGGGCAGGTTGTGCATCGCCTGGCTGAACAGGAGCCGGAGCGCAGCGTTGATATTCATATACAGCCTGGTATAACAGCAGTAGGTGACGGGAACCTGATTGAGATGGTGCTGGAAAACCTGCTTGGTAATGCGTGGAAATACACGGCAACGACAACGGATGCCAAAATCGAATTTGGATCACACGTTGAAGGTGAACAAACTGTCTATTATGTCAGGGACAATGGTGTCGGTTTTGATATGCAATATGCGGGCAAGTTGTTTGGGGCTTTTCAGCGTTTGCATGGCAAGGAGTTTTCCGGTACAGGCATTGGTCTGGCAACAGTGGAGCGCATCATTCGTCGTCATGGTGGGAAAATATGGGCGCAGTCCGAGCCAGGACAAGGGGCAGAGTTTTATTTCACACTCAGTGGTAACAAGATTGGACGACTGGCTGCTCCTGGTTTGAATACGGCCTGATCGGTTTTCTCCAGTTGTTTGTCTTACTTGCCTGGCAGCTTCTGTGCGGCTTCTGCATCGATTAACCATTCCACGCTACCTGTTGGGTGTAAATTCGCTACAGGATAATCATGTTTGTCTGTATTCTGACCGAACAGGTCATAGACTACCTGTTGTTTGGAGGCACCACTGACCAGTATCAGTAAATGACGGGCATGATTGAGCACGGGATAGGTCAGACTGATACGCCAGCTGCTTTTATCAGCCAGATAGACTGCCGCGACTGGACGCTTGTATTCCAGCAGTATGGGTGTGCCGGGGAATAACGAGGCGGTATGTCCATCTGGACCAATCCCCAGCAAGATCAGATCAAAGATGGGTACGCCCGCTTTGGTTGAAACCAGCTGAGTCATCAGTGTGTCGGCATAGCGTTGTGCACATTCCTCAAAATCATCACAGTCGGTTGGTATCGGGTGGATGTTAGCAGCAGGTATGGCGATGTGGTCGAGTAAGGTCTGCCGCGCCATGCGGTAGTTACTGTCAGGGTGATCGGTTGGTACCATACGTTCATCACCAAAATAGATATGCACCATATGCCAGTTTATTGTCTGGGCCGAGACATGCGTTACCAGAGCGCTGTACAGCCTTGCAGGCGTACTGCCACCAGACAGGGCAACATGGAACTGACCGTACGCATGGGTTGCTGCTCTGTACTGAGCAACAAAATACAGTAAGGCCCTTTCGATCAGACTGTCATTATCAGGACAAATTATAGGTATATTGTCTGGCATGGCTGTTACAGGATGATAAATGGTCTCTAAAAGATAGTTAGCGCTCAGGGGTGGGTCAAGTGAAGTTTTGTTGGTGCTCTGATCGCGCAATGATTATCATGTGTAGCATAACATTGCTTTTAATATTGGAACAGAATAAGTGCACATTCATATCCTTGGTATATGTGGAACCTTTATGGGCAGTCTTGCGCTGATTGCACGTAGTGCCGGCCATACGGTTAGTGGCTCGGATCAAAACATCTATCCACCCATGAGCACCCAGTTGCAGGCCGAGGGCATCGAACTGATGAATGGCTATGATACGGCCCATTTACAACCACGGCCGGATCTGGTGGTAGTGGGTAATGTCATGTCACGCGGCAACCCGATGATCGAGTATATGATGGCTGAGCGCATGCCATACACTTCGGGGCCGCAATGGTTATCAGAACACATTCTGCAGGACCGTTGGGTGCTTGCGGTAGCGGGCACGCATGGTAAGACCACGACTTCCAGTATGCTGGCATGGATACTGGAGGATGCCGGTCTGTCACCCGGCTATTTAATCGGCGGGGTACCGAACAACTTTGGCCTGTCTGCACGCTTGGGAGAAGCGCCTTTTTTCGTAATCGAAGCAGATGAATATGATACGGCATTTTTCGATAAACGCTCCAAGTTTGTCCATTATCATCCACAGACCCTGATACTGAATAATCTGGAATTCGATCATGCCGATATTTTTCCTGATCTGAATGCGATCCAGACCCAGTTTCATCACCTGCTGCGTATCGTGCCACCGAATGGCCTGGTGGTCTGTAACCAGAATGATGATGCGCTGACAGAAGTCATCCAGCGCGGTATCTGGACAGCCGTTGAAGGTTTTGGCCAGGGTGCAAAGGATGGCTGGCAATCGGATCTGAAACAGGAGGATGGATCGAGTTTTGAGGTTTTATATCGGGGTCAAGGTCTGGGTACGATCAAATGGTCTCTGACCGGTGCGCATAATGTCGACAACGCACTGGCCGCGATAGCGGCTGCACGACATGCGGGCGTGATCGCCGAGGCAGCGGTGGATGCATTGAACCGTTTCACGGGTGTCCGGCGGCGCATGGAATTACGCGGCGAAGTGGCCGGTATAAAAGTTTATGATGATTTTGCACACCACCCCACTGCGATCGAAACGACCTTGCAAGGTCTGCGCAAGCAACCAGGAACAGGCCGCATACTGGCCTTGCTGGAGCCGCGTTCCAATACCATGCGCATGGGCGTACATGGTGATCGTCTGGCGCAGTCGCTGGGTCTGGCAGACAAGATAATGCTTTATCAGCCGCCGGGGCTGGACTGGAACCTGGATCAGGTGGCGACGACACTGGGCGATCGTGCAAATGTTTACCATACTGTAGAGAGTATCGTTGATTCGGTAACAGCAGAGGCTGTGGCGGGTGATGTCGTGTTGGTGATGAGTAATGGTGCCTTTGGTGCGATCCATGATAAGTTGCTGGATGCTTTGCGGAGTAGAAACACGAATCTCTAGTAGTATAATTAGTTTTTAAAATATTATCGCAGTTCCGATAACATATACTATGAAATGTAATCTGCGTATATGTTAACGATTATACGAATCGTACCGGACATGGAATCGGTACAGCCTGTTAAAGACGCGCTATTCGCCATCCATGGCCGCTCGACTGCCGCGTCCTTGCGGCAGACGGTCTTTAACAGGCTGCACCGATTCCATATCCTGCTTTTGTACTCAATTCAAGGTTAACGAGATAACAGTGAGCTAAAGTGGTTGGGAGTAATGAATAGTCCAAGGCAAAAATCATCAATCACACTGGCTATGACCGGAGCCTCCGGCGCTGCATACGGGCTGCGTTTACTGGAGTGCCTGGTCGATGCAGGCGAAAAAATTGATGTGCTGGTCTCACTGCCCGGGCAGATTGTGATCGGTATGGAAACAGACTGGGATTTCCCGGCACGCCCCGCCGAGCAAACACGCTTTCTGCGTGAGCGTTTTAATACAGAAAACATAACAGTGTATGGCAAGGATCAATGGACCGCACCTGTAGCCAGTGGCAGTGGCGTTGCGCGCGCGATGGTTGTTTGTCCCTGTACTACCGGCACGTTGTCAGCTATTGCAACCGGAGCCAGCAATAATCTGATGGAACGGGCAGCGGATGTGGTGCTAAAGGAAAGGCAAAAGCTGATACTGGTTGTGCGCGAAACACCTTTGTCCGATATTCATCTGGAAAACATGCTTAAACTCAGTCGTATGGGTGCTGTGATCTTGCCGGCCAACCCGGGCTTTTATCATAAGCCGCGTGGTCTGGATGATCTGGTGGATTTTGTAGTAGCACGAATACTCGACCAGCTTGATATTGAGCATAATCTGTTACCACGTTGGGGTGACGAGGAATAACGACATACCCACAAGATATAATGATGCATCATGGGTCAGTTACAGACTCGCAGAAGTTCTGCCAATAAAACCTAAACAAAAAATAGAGTTTCTGGAAATGCAGGACCCGCTGACCCGGTTGCATCAAATAAGCAAGCTTCTGGAAGGCATGAAAATCATATAAAGTCTTGTGGCGAAAGCGTGGCAGGATGGTTTTTTTCAGTCAGGGGCGCACAAGTAATATGTCTCCGCTCCAGCTCGATATCCCATTGGTTGCCATGCCTGTACGTGTAACCGTTTTAATTGTTACCGGGTTCAGGCTGTTTGCCAGTACCTGTAAGGCTATATCAAATCTTCGGGTGGTCGCCGGGTAGGTGATCATCTTTACCAGTTGGCGTCTTTCGACCTGGGTGACGCTGCCGACCCAAAGTTGACTATTTTTTCCGGGTGGCTGAAAGGCTGCTGGCCAGAGACGTATCACATTCAGTCGATCCGGGTCACTCGTTTCTTTTGCCATGCGGATGGTTTCATGGTTGTTGTTGTGTACATGCGGCAATAATGGCAGTTCGGATACTGGTGCATTGACATTAAGCCATTGCAGGATGCCGCGTGTATCAATGTGATTATGTGAATGCCAGCCTGCCTGTCTGAGCCGGTTATGGATAAGTG
>DRJJ01000246.1 GCA_011052255.1 Gammaproteobacteria bacterium
ACGATACTCAGTATGGCCGGAAAAAGATTTCTCCTGCCAGCCTTCCAGCTTGCCCTGACTGAACTCACCCACGACACGCCGGTCAGCAAGACTGTCCTGCGCAATCACGACTTGTGTGATCAGGGTTGCTGCTAACAGCAGCACAGCACTTCCCGTTCTATTGACGATAAACAAAATAACGCTCCATTAAATCAGGTTGGTCAAAATGACGCCTTCCGACAAAAGCCGTGGCATGGTGGCCCCATTGACGCATGGCGCCCGGCCGCAGTACACCCATCGGCCACAAATACAGGCTCTCCAGGCGTTCTGTTCCAGGTACCAGCCCGGCAGGATCAAACAGGCTGCGGCGCACGTCGCTTTCAGTCGCCAGGCTGCGCAGCTCATTATAGTCTTCCAGCTCGTAACTAACAGACGAAGGTTCGGGTCTGCGTACCCGCACCCTCACCAGATCATGTGAGCCAGCGGTAATGTATAAATGTACCCGCTCACCCTGCTGTAGGGTTGCAACCTGTTGCGGCACCAATGCCCTCTCCTCCACCGTCGCCGAATCGGCATTAACAGGCTCTGGCTCCAGTCCTGAATCGGCTACTGGAAAGAACAAATGATAACAGCCACAGTTATGCATACTGTCGTAAATCAGAGGCTGCCCTTGCGGGTCCAGCGTCACCCGCCAGGTTATACCATCCAGGTGACCTGCCAGGCTGTCGATAGCTGACTCGGCTGTGCGACCCGGAAACCAGATGGTATAAACCAGTTGCAGCAGGGTTATACCCTGAAAACGTGTATGGCTCAGCAGGGTATAGGTAACGGGTTGTTGAGTGTCCACATAGGGCCATGACTGATCTGTCAACCACGAGGGTTTACCAATGCTATCGTTTTCACTAGTCTGTCCCGGCACCCAGACCGGCGCGTAGTGCTGCAACAGTAGCTCCGCCTGTTTTTTTGAAGGCAGGGGTATTTGTAACGGGTTACGGCTAATGTTTTGCATCAAGCTGCGTAATTGATCAGTGCCCAGAAAGCTTGTAGCTTGCGGTGTGAATATTTTACGTGTTGCAACGGGCATTAGTTCATCAAGCTTGCTGCGGTATCGTTCATGGGTTAATTCAGCCAGCTTCTCGATACCATCCAATGTTGCGTAACGGGTCAGGTAGTACAGACCCGTAATACGCTTCCAGACCTGATAATCACCCGCTACCTGTACGACATCACGTAGCGCTTTCAGTCGATCCGGTTTAGCAAGATCTTTTGTTACAAGATAGCGTCCACACTGGCTAATCGCTTCCATCGTTGAACTATTACCCATCACAACCGGTTTGGCGGCTGCTATAAACGCCTGCCATTCCGCATCAAGGTGGCTCCATTCCATTGCGCGTGCCTGTGCGTCCAGTTGACGCATCATTCCCAGCCATTGGCGCAATGCCGCCTGACCCATCACCTGATCACGAAATGATACCAGGAAACGACTTGTACGCAGATATGGAAAACCCGTAACGGGTGAGGCCTGTGCATCGCCGGTAGCCGTATGAGAAACAATGCGGTCGAATTTTTTCAGGAAAGATGTGCATTGTAGCTGCAACAGCAGCTCGTCTGTACTGGCTCTCGCTGACGGGAGATTAATCAGTAACATCGACAGCGTCATCAACAGAATCATACCCTGCCTGCACCGTTGTATAGAGCACATGGTCATGGACTATTAGACAGCTTATGTTGCCTGTGTTCCCTGTATGATCTCATCCTTTGCAGATTATTTTGATGTCTCACAGAACCCTGCAGGGTTCATCATGAGTACCCCACCCATTCTGGGCCGGGGCACCCCCCCTGTTTCCGCCTCCGACTGTTATCTGTCATACTGTACGCGTATCGTAACAGCAATCATCAGAATACCTACCGGAGCCTCTGCTTGAAACAAAACCTGGCCAACTTCTTCAGGAGCATGCTCAGCAGCTTCCAGGATCTGTTGCCGATTATCCTGGTAATTGCATTCTTCCAACTGGTCGTTCTGCAGCAGCCACTTCCCAATCTGGTCGAATTACTGGTCGGCACCCTGCTGATTATACTGGGCCTGACTTACTTCATGCGCGGCCTGGAAATGGCCCTGTTTCCGATCGGCGAATCCATGGCTTACGAATTCGCCCGTAAAGGCAGCCTGTTCTGGCTGTTGCTGTTTGCGTTCGCACTGGGTTTTGGCACCACGGTTGCGGAGCCGGCCCTGATTGCAGTAGCTGATGAAGCCGCTCTGGTTGCTGCCGAGGGTGGCGCCATCGCGCACACCCCGGATTCACTTGAACAATATGCGACCGGCCTGCGTCTGACGGTAGCACTATCCGTCGGCTTCGCTATCATGCTGGGTGTCATCCGGATATTACGCGGCTGGCCTATACATTATTTTATTATCGGTGGCTATCTGGGCATAGTGATCATGACCGGTTTTGCCCCACCTGAGATCATCGGCATTGCTTATGACTCGGGAGGCGTTACCACCTCTACGGTAACCGTACCGCTGGTCACCGCGCTGGGTGTTGGTCTTGCTGCCAGCATCAAGGGTCGTAATCCGATGATAGACGGCTTTGGCCTGATCGCATTTGCATCGCTCACCCCTATTATATTTGTCCTGATATACGGGATGATTATCTAATGGAAATGCTCCATCTATTATGGCAGACACTGCAGGATACCACCCTCGACATCCTGCCGATTGTAGCCATCATCCTGGGCTTTCAGTTACTGGTCATACGACGCCCGGTTCCAAATCTACGCAAGGTTTTGCTTGGTTTCTTCTATGTATTGATCGGCCTTGCCCTGTTTCTGGTTGGCCTCAAAGAGGCATTATTTCCTATCGGCAAGCTGATGGCACAACAACTCACCAACCCGGAATTTATACATGGCAGCATGCATAAGCCTGGCATGTTACTACTCTGGAACGATTATATGTGGGTTTACATATTCGCGGCCGCCATCGGTTTTTCCACTACGATAGCCGAACCCTCGTTACTGGCTGTGGCTGTAAAAGCCAACAACGTGTCAGGGGGTGCCATTGGTGTATGGGGCCTGCGTATTGCCGTGGCCATTGGCGTTGCCATAGGCATAGCCCTGGGGTCGTTCAGGATTGTGACCGGCACGCCGCTACATTACTACATCATGACAGGTTATGTAGTCGTGATGTTACAGACGCTGGTGGCACCTCGGCTGGTAATCGCTCTGGCTTATGACTCGGGAGGGGTAACCACTTCGACGGTTACGGTACCACTGGTAACAGCACTCGGACTAGGGCTGGCCAACACAGTTCCAGGCCGCAGTGCTCTGCTCGACGGTTTCGGTTTAATAGCATTTGCAAGCCTCTTCCCGATTATTTCTGTGCTGGGCTATGCCCAACTCAGTCAATGGCGTGGACAGAGAAAAAACAAGACTCAGGATTGACAAAAAGGAGATACAACCATGCATTTCAAGTTAATCATTGCCATGGTAGAGGATCATCTAACCGATTCCATTATGGACGCGGCACGAGATGCGGGCGCTACCGGTGCGACAGTGCTCAATCAGGCACGTGGAGAAGGGCTGCAAAAGTCCAAGACCTTTTTTGGCCTTTCTCTGGATACACAACGCGACGTGGTGCTGTTTCTGGTTGAGGAACACCTCAGTCGCAAAATACTCGAAAAAATTGAACAAATCGGCAAACTGGACGATAAGTCAGGAACAGGCATTGCGTTCCAGATCGATGTTGAGGATGCAGTGGGGGTAGCGCATCAGATCCAGGAATTAACTGAGAAGGTGGAGGATCAGCTATGAGTGAGAATAAAATTATCCGTGTAAAAGACGTCATGAAAAAAGAATTTGATGTCGTCAACGGCCTGATTACCGTGGCAGAAGCATTACGTGCGATGAAACATACAGAGACCAAGACGCTACTGGTAGACAAACGAAACAGTGAAGATGAGTTTGGCATGGTACTTTTGTCCGACATCGCCAGAAAGGTGCTGGCCAGGGACAAATCACCTGATCGGGTCAATATCTACGAAATCATGACCAAACCGGTTATGACGGTCGATCCGGAGATGGATATACGCTATTGTGCGCGCATGTTCGATCGTTTTGGTCTGTCACGCGCACCAGTCATAGAAGACGGCTTGCTGATAGGCATCATCAGCTTCACCGACATGGTCATAAAAGGCATACTCAACAGCAACAACAATACCAATGACTAAGTTGAGCGGCCCCGCGTACTTGCTGCGCGGATACCAGTTGATGCTGGAACCCGGTATACGACGCTTCGTCGTCATACCACTGCTGATCAATATCGCCCTGTTTACGGCCGCGGCCGTCATTGGTTATCAGCAATTTAGTCAGCTGATGGGCTGGTTGCTGGGTTACCTGCCTTCCTGGCTTGCCTGGCTGCAGTATTTACTCTGGCCGGTATTCGCATTCACCGCCATACTCATATTGTTTTTTACCTTCAGCACCCTGGCCAATCTGGTTGGGGCACCGTTCAACGGCCTGCTCGCCGAGGCAGTGGAGAATCACCTGGCGGGCAACCCCGTGCCATCTGCATCAAGCTGGAAAAAAATGCTGGCCGGTGCTATCCCGGCCATCCTGTCCGAGTTACGCAAGATGAGCTATTACCTGATACGTGTGATCCCGTTACTGATATTGTTCCTGATACCCGGCATTAATATCATCGCACCATTCCTGTGGGCCCTGTTTACCGCCTGGATGTATGCGCTGGAGTACCTGGATTATCCGATGGATAACCACGACATTCTGTTTCGAGAAATGAAACAGCGACTACGCAAACAACGCATCCTGTCACTGGGTTTTGGCGGCAGTGTATTGCTTGCCACCATGATTCCCTTTCTGAATTTCCTGATCATGCCCGCTGCGGTATGTGGTGCCAGTACTATGTGGGTTGAACGTTTCAGCATCCCCGCTACAGACTGACCCCGTAAACCTCTTTGTACCGTGCCGAAAATTCATTAAAATCGAATTTGTGATTTTGCGTACCATGATGCGATATCTTGATTGCACCCATCAGACCCGCAATACGGCCGGTGGTTTCCCAGTCCATGTTATTCATCAGGCCGTACAGTAATCCGCCTCGGTAGGCATCACCACAACCGGTCGGGTCGAGCAAGCTATCTGCTTTGGCAGGTGGAATTTCGTAGCGATGCTCTTTGGTATAGATATGAGAACCTTCACCACCCAGCGTAACGATGTATGCCTCAACCCGCTCTGCAATTTCATGTGGACTCAGGCCGGTACGTTCCTGTAACAATTCGGACTCGTAGTCATTCACCGTCACCCATGTTGCCTGATCGATAAACCGCAACAGATCATCGCCATCAAACATGGGCAACCCCTGACCGGGATCAAAAATAAACGGGATATTCGCCTCGGCAAACTGCTCCGCATGCTGAATCATACCGTCACGGCCATCAGGCGACACAATACCGATGCTGACTCCCTCTGCCTCGCCCACCCTGTTTTCATGCGACAGTCCCATCGCACCGGGATGAAATGCAGTAATCTGGTTGTCGTCCTGGTCGGTGGTGATAAATGCCTGTGCCGTGTAGCTGTCGTTCATGATTTTGATGTGGCTGCGATCGATGCCACAGGTGTCCATCCAGTCAGAATAGGGCTGAAAATCAGAACCCACCGTACCCATTGGTATCGCCTGGCCACCGAGCAGGTTCAGGTTATAGGCAATATTACCGGCACAACCACCAAATTCACGGCGCATCTCAGGCACCATAAACGATACATTCAGGATATGAACCTTGTCTGGCAGGATATGATTTTTAAACTGATCCGGAAAAACCATAATGGTGTCGTAGGCAAAAGAACCACAAATTAAAGCAGACATGTATTACATCCTTAATTTATTTATAAAAATAATTATTGTTTAACTACCCTGCCAGCGCAAATCCAGTTCACGCGCAGCCCGTACATCATCCAGCCGTCGTACGGGCAAGGTATACGGCGCACCTTTTACCTTTTCCGGGTTATCTGTTGCCTCGACGAGAATCTTGGCCATCGCTTCAACAAACGCATCCAGCGTAGCCTTGTCTTCTGATTCAGTTGGCTCAATCAACAGGCACTCCGGTACCAGTAATGGAAAATAAGTGGTCGGCGCATGGTGGCCATAATCCAGCAAACGTTTGGCAAAATCCATGGTGTTGACACCCAGCTCCTTTGCTTCGCGTTTTAAGGTCACAATAAATTCATGTGTTGCGCGACGCTCGGGATAGGCCAGCTCAAATCCCTTTTCACGCAAACGCGCCATAAGATAATTCGCATTCAGGGTGGCGTATTCAGAAACCCGCAACATCCCTTCACGCCCCAGCAAACGGGCATAAATATAGGCTCGCAGCAGCACGCCCACATTGCCTGCAAATGCAGACAAATGGCCAATACTGTCCGGGCGTTGTTTAGTAGTCAGCAGGCTGTAATCATTTCCGTCAAAATCCACAATGGGTACTGGCAGGTAAGGCACCAGACGCTCTGAAACCCCTACCGGACCTGCACCCGGGCCACCACCGCCATGTGGCGTGGAAAAAGTTTTATGCAGGTTCATATGGATCACATCAAAGCCCATATCGCCCGGACGAACCTTGCCCAGTATTGCATTCAAATTGGCTCCATCGTAATACAGCAGCCCGCCTGCTTCGTGTACGATGCCGGCAATCTCTTCGATGCGACGCTCAAACACACCTACGGTCGAAGGATTGGTCAGCATGATACCGGCAGTCTGTGGCCCGACCACCTTGCGCAGTGCATCCACATCGACATCACCGTTGGCAGCGGTTGGGATCTCGCGCACGGCGTACCCACACATGACTGCAGAGGCCGGGTTGGTGCCATGTGCTGCATCCGGCACCAACACTTCGGTTCGTTCTTTATCCTCACGCGCATCATGGTATGCACGTATCATCGCCATACCGGCAAATTCTCCCTGCGCCCCGGCGGCCGGTGTCAGTGACACGGCCTGCATACCGGTCAGATCCTTGAGCATCTCCTGCAGTTCATACAGGCATGCCAGCACACCCTGACCCAGTGAGTCCGGTGCAAGTGGATGACGAGACAAAAAGCCTGGTAACATCGCCAGCGTATTACAGGCACGCGGGTTGTATTTCATCGTGCATGAACCCAGCGGGTAAAAATGCGTGTCGATGGAAAAATTCTTTTGCGACAGCCGGGTGTAATGGCGCACGGCCTGTAATTCAGACACCTCAGGAAAACCGACCGGTGTTTTTCGCAACAGCGACTCGGGTATATCACTGTGATCTGTGTCGCCAGGCGGCGCCTGTACCGCGACGGTGCGGCCTGCTTCAGATTTTTCGAAAATTAACATATTAAATAATTCCTGCATATTTACTTGTACTGCTTCGTTAGCCCCCTCTCCCTGGGGGAGAGGGGATAATGCCAGCTCTTACTCTTTTCTGTAAACTAACAATAAAAAAGCCGTACGTTGCCAGGCCGAACTATTGTTTACTGACCGTCGGACCGTTTATATACATCACAATGCATGGCCCTTTGGCAGCAGGGAAGCTGCCGCCGAGGTGCCTCGACCCGAAGGGGTTCTTTGCGTGATAAACGAAGCCACTCCATTGTAAAACTATATTTATCTAGAGATAGCATTTCTATTATCCACAGCGAGTCTGTAAACGACGAATCGGGCTGGCAAGGTACACATTTAATTACAAAGCCGCCAACGCCGCATCGTAATCCGGTTCCTGCGCTATCTCCGGTACCAGCTCGGTATAGACAACCTTGTCATTCTCATCCAGCACAACCACTGCACGAGCTGTTATACCTGCAAGCGGCCCATCAACCAGCAACATACCGTAGTCCCTGGCAAAATTACGTGAGCGCATCATCGACAGTGTGGTTACATTATCTACCTTTTCGGCGCTGCAAAATCGACCCGCCGCAAACGGTAAATCTGCCGAGATAATCAGAACAGCCACATCCTCTCGACCACCTGCCGACTCGCTAAACTTTTTAGTCGAGGTTGCACAGATACCGGTATCCAGGCTGGGTACGATATTGAGCAACTTCTTCTTACCTGCATAGTCCGACAGATGCACATCTTTCAGATCACCATCCACCAGATGAAAGTCAGGTGCCTGCGTGCCAACAGCTGGCAAGTCACCATTGGTATTAATCGGGTTCCCTTCAAGTGTTACTGTAGCCATATCGTCTCTCCATTATTCGTTATATTAAGCCGTACATTACTGGACCGGCCTGCTGTTTACTGACCGTCGGCAGCAGGGATGCTGCCGTCGAGTGTACAGGGATGTATTTACAACGTGTCAGTAAACAGCAGGCCGGTCCAGTAATGTACACACTGACAAACAACTTGCCACCCGCTCACCATTTTGGTTTTATCGGGCATTTAACTGACTCATTGCGTAACAGAATATTTTCCAGCTTCTTTGCATAACGTTCAATATCCTGCTCACTGCGCATTTCGGTTGCACAAACCAGCAAGCAGTTACCCAGTTCCGGGTAAGCCTCTGACAAATCCAGACCTGCAAGAATATTCTGCGCAGTCATGGACTTCAGAATATCCTTTACCGGCACCTCAAAACGTAAAATCACCTCGTGAAAATACGAACCCTCAAACAGCAGGCTCACACCCTCCAGTGCAGTCAACTGCTTGACCAGTGAACGCGTATTGGCGTGACACTGTGATGCCACCTTGCCCAGACCCTGCTCACCCAGTATTGCCATATGGATGGTTGAGGCGGTAATCATCAAACCCTGATTTGTACAGATATTGGATGTCGCCCTGGAGCGACGGATGTGCTGTTCACGTGCCTGTAAAGTCAGCGTGTAACCGGTTTTCCCATCCAGGTCGACAGTACGGCCAATAATGCGACCCGGCATTTGCCGAACCAGTGCCTGGGTACAGGCCATAAAACCGTAATAGGGACCACCCGATGACATCGGTATGCCCAGAGGCTGACCTTCACCACAGGTAATATCTGCGCCCTTTTCACCCCACTCACTGGGTGGCTTGATCAGGCCCAGTGCGACCGGATTAACCACTGCAATCACCAGTGCCTTGTGCTGATGCGCCCAGTCGGTCAGCGCGTCCAGGTCTTCCAGTCTGCCTAAAAAGTTTGGCAGCGGAATGATCAGCGCAGCAAAATCACCCGGCTCTGTCGGCAGCTTGTTGATATCCAGCACACCCGTCTGTTGATCATAATCCAGTTGTTCCAGCGTTATGCCCTGATGGTGCACAATCGCGTGGGCCGTCTTGCGGTAAGCCGGGTTCACTGTACCCGGCACCAGTACGCGTTTGCTTTTCGATTTACGATTGGCGCGTACTGCCATCAGTACCGCTTCGGCCATGGCCGAAGCACCGTCATATAATGAGGCGTTGGAAACATCCATACCGGTCAAACCGGTCATCATGCTCTGATACTCATACAACAGTTGCAACGTGCCCTGACTGGCTTCTGCCTGATATGGCGTATAGGCGGTATAGAACTCACCGCGTGTGGTCAGCTCCCATACCGCTGCCGGGATATGGTGTTCGTAAGCGCCTGCGCCGAGAAAACACAGCGACTGTCCATCCTGTGCAGCACGCTCATGCATCAGCCGGCTAACAGCCATTTCTGATTCACCGACTGGTACTTCAGTCAGATCCCCCGCACGTAGTGACGCGGGTATTTCATCAAACAGATCATCAATCGACTCGACGCCGATGGCATCGAGCATGCTTTTTATTTCAGTTTTGGTATGAGGAATGTACGGCATTATTCTTTCCGGTTAATGTGTCTCACTGGCGACGAGTGCTTCATAGGCTTCGGCGTCCATCAGGCTACTCATGTCAGCTTCTTCAGCTGGCTGTATACGCATGATCCAGCCCTCACCATAGGGATCGTTGTTTATTATTTCGGGTGTATCGGCCAGTGTTTCATTTCCCTCTAAAACCTCGCCATCAATCGGGCTGTAGATATCGGATGCCGCCTTGACCGATTCGACTACGGCACAGGCCTCTTTCGCCTGTACTTCGGTGCCCTGCTCCGGCGCTTCGACATAAACCAGATCACCCAGTAAATCCTGCGCATGGTCAGAAATGCCAACGGTTACGCTGCCATCGCTTTCGATACGCACCCATTCATGGCTGCTGGTGTATTTGAGATCTGAAGGTATTTCACTCATGACAGGTCCTCACTCTATGTTTACTATATTTTATAAACAGGATTTACCGTTACGTACAAACGGTGGTTTTACAATTTCTACTGCAACATGTTTTTTACGTATTTCGACTTCAGCGTGATCTTGCTCGCAGCTCGGTATCCGCGCAAACGCGACTGCGTGACCAAGCGTAGGCGAAAAAGTACCGCTGGTAATTTCACCTTCACCTGCGTCGCCCACCAGAACCTTCTGGTGGCCGCGCAATACGCCACGATCTTTCAATACCAGCCCTACCAGCTTATGTTTTACCCCATCCTTGCGCTGTTGCTCAAGCACCTTGCGACCAATAAAGTCCCGCTCCTGTGGCTCCCATGCTACGGTCCAGCCCAGGCCGGATTCCAGCGGTGTGACCGACTCATCCATATCAGTTCCATACAGATTCATACCGGCCTCAAGACGCAAGGTATCGCGCGCACCCAGACCAATAGGTGCAACACCCGCCTCACGCAGCTCACTCCAGAGCGAAGCAGCACGATCATTGGGTACAATCACCTCTACCCCATCCTCACCGGTGTAACCGGTACGGGCAATAAACAGATTATCCAGCTCGGTAGCAAAAAAGGGTTTCAGCGCCCGTACCGGTTCACAGTCCGGCAATACCTGGCATAAGCGATCGATCGCCTCCGGACCCTGCACCGCTATCATGGCCAGATCGGCACGTTCTTTTATATTTACATCAAATGCGCCTGCCTGTTCGTTGATCCAGGTCAGGTCTTTTTCGCTGGTACCCGCATTGACCACCATGCGATACCAGTCCGGGTTTAGACAGTAGACGATCAGGTCATCGATAATTCCGCCATCCGGCTGTAGCATGCAGGAATACAGCGCCTTGCCACTGTCCTTGAGACGATCAACGTTGTTCGCAAGCAGATACTGCAGAAAGGCCTTGACCTGACTGCCAGACAGGTCAATTACGGTCATATGAGAAACATCGAACATTCCCACAGCACGACGGACCTGATGGTGCTCATTTAACTGTGAGCCATAGTGGATAGGCATTTCCCAACCGGCAAAATCAACCATTTTGCCACCAGCAGCCAGATGTTCATTATATATAGGAGTACGGTTACCCATTGATTCATTCCCCGACATTCAAACAGGACAACGGCCGATACAATTACATTGATCGGTCACAGCCCCTCTGTCCGGTAACCTGAGAGATTGGAACAAGTCAGACACCATCCTGACACCTGCGTTCCTGCCCCGTCGGTGGACTGTCTTGTTGCAGTCACTCTCCAGAGGCAACCTGTCCCCATAGTCCTTTTGCCTGAGCGTTTCCGGGCGGGTTGCGCCTTCGGCGCCTCATGTTGCATGCCTGAGCATGTATAACACGAGGTCTCTCCCATAGGTACTGTGCCCTGACGGGCGTGGTTGCGCAACGAACTATACCGATCCTGACGCCAGAATGCCAAAAAAATCCACCCGCTTGCGCGCCCTGCGCAAGAATCATTGTATAAACAACATTTTATATAAAAATATTATCACATGGAACCTATGGCTCGGTGACCTGTCTTACATGAGAACCGGTATCTGATTAGCATTAATAAATAACTATTTTCGTATATTATGATATTATTGATCTAGATCAATTGCCGGTATAACTTAAAACAAGTAAGCTCAATCTTTATGAAAAACCTGTTACGCATCACTGCACTCACACTATTGGCACTTAGCGTGTCGGTACTGCCGCTGCGTGGATTTGCGAACATGAACACCATGGATTGCTGCCAGCATCTGAGTAAAACCCGCAATCAAGGTGTCTCAGCACCGTCAGAAACAGAGCAGTACAGCAAAACAGATTGCCCACACCAGGACAGCTGCAAATCAGGCGACTGCCTGAACACCAGTTCCTGCTCCACCTCAGGGCCAGGAATTACCAGCAGCAACCTGCTTTCATTCAAATCTGTAAACTTAATCCCGCACAGTCTGGCTGATCATTTTTATACCAGCCAAAGCACCTCGCCGTTGTTAAAACCTCCCCTGTAAATTAGCCCTTTAATCCAGACCGATCGAGCAGCTATACTCCAGATGCTCTGTAAATAAAAAAAATATTCCCGATCTATAATCCGGGCTTGCCCGGATTTAACATGGAGAGACGCCATGACGTTGTCACGGATACCACCCGGCGTGCGGGTGCAGCCAGCTATGTATCATTTTCTGCTGCCTGCCCTCATACTGATATCACTCATGGGCTGGCATACGGCCAGCCACGCAGAATTAAGTCTTGATCAGGCCGAAAAGATTGCCAGTGAGGCCGACCCACTGGTCGCGGCCAGTCAGGCCAGAGCACTGGCCCTGACCGAAAGCGCCATTGCTGACGGACAGCTGCCTGACCCCAAACTCAAATTTGGCGTTTTTAACCTGCCAACCGACACCTTTGACTTTAACCAGGAACCGACCACACAGGTACGACTGGGTATCCAGCAAGCCTTTCCTCGTGGCGATACGCTGAAGTACAAGCAAAAGCAGACCACCTGGAAATCCACTGCCGAGACGCAACGCAGTGAAACGATCAGCCTCAAGGTTAACCGCAATGTTCGTCTCGAATTCCTGGAGTTATTTTACCAGGTCAGGGCAGGACAGATTATTCAGCGCAGTCGCGATGTGTTTGCCGACCTGGTCAAGATTACCCAGGCGCACTATGGTGCCGGCCGGGTCAGTCAACAGGATGTATTACGCGCAGAACTGGAACTGTCGCGGCTCGATGACCGCGCCACGCACATCCGTAACAGAGAAGCCGTCAACCGCGCCGCATTGCGCAAATGGATAGGCAGCGCCTCCAGCATGGAGATCGAAGATAGCTTCCCGACCCTGCCAGAGCTGACCTCACTCAGTGTAATGGGAGACAACCTGCAAAACCATGCTGAAATCCGCATGGAATCATCCCGGATAGAAGCCTGGAACCAGGGCGTCAGTATCGCCCGTGAACAGTACAAACCGGGCTGGAGTATTGGTGTTGAATACCGGGCACGTTTTGGTGATAACCCGGATGGTTCCAACCGCACTGACATGACCGCCGCGATGCTCACGGTTGACCTGCCACTGTTTACTGACAAACGGCAGGACAAACGTCTGTCTGCCAGTCAGCAACAGGCCGATGCCGCACGTCTGGTTCGTGATGATCGCCTGCGACAGTTACAGGAAATGCTGGATCGTGAATACGCCAACTGGCA
>DRJJ01000247.1 GCA_011052255.1 Gammaproteobacteria bacterium
AAAATGGCGCGCCCGACACGATTCGAACGTGTGACCGCCTGGTTCGTAGCCAGGTACTCTATCCAGCTGAGCTACGGGCGCTTTGACTGTTGTGGGCTGACCGGGGTCTGCTCACGAGACGGTGAACTATACGGACACTGGCTCTTTTTTTCAAGTATAACAGGGGGTTTATATGGCGGAGAGAGAGGGATTATTCGGCCTACTGGCCTCACCCCTGCGGGGCCGTCGCTTCGCTCCGTTCTTCGCAGCTATCGCTGCTCGTCGAACCCGGCTTTATATATCTCTCGGGTTCGAACCCCTCTCTTCCTGATTATATGGCGGAGAGAGAGGGATTCGAACCCTCGATGGGCTTTTAACCCATACTCCCTTAGCAGGGGAGCGCCTTCAGCCGCTCGGCCATCTCTCCAGATTGTGACTTTTACAAAGTGCGGGCATCATACCAAACTGGCATGACAATGTGAACGAAAACAGCCGATCAGATCACTCTAATCGGCTGTTTCTGGTACTGTGTAAATGATCAGTGCACTAGATATGTGCTTTAGCTGTTCCCTTCGCTGACATTACCTTCTTTTTCAGCTTTGATCCGTTCGTAAATTTCTTCACGATGGACGGCTATTTCCTTGGGAGCATTTACGCCAATCCTTACCTGATTGCCTTTTACGCCCAGTACGGTGACGGTGACTTCATCACCGATCATGAGTGTTTCTCCCACGCGCCGTGTCAGTATTAACATGTCGCTGTCTCCTTGCTTTTCCCAGTTTTGCCTAGTACTTACTATATTCAGGTATTACCCGATCCTTGCGTTACATATCGGCCACCGCATTGAAAACTATAGCCTAAATACACCTTAATATAGGGTCTAGAACCCGTTTTTTTTACTTTAAAATGATTAATATCAATAATACCAGTGTTGGAATTAACTTTCTTCCAGATCAAAGGCGCTATGCAGCGCGCGTACGGCGAGCTCCAGGTATTTTTCGTCCATCACAACCGAGATTTTGATTTCGGAAGTCGATATCATCCTTATATTGATGCCTTCTTGTGCCAGTGTGCTGAACATGGTGCTGGCAATGCCCGCGTGGGAGCGCATACCAACCCCCACCAGTGAAACCTTGACGATTTTGTCGTCTCCGCTTACTTCACGCGCACCCAGTGCAGCGGAGGTTTTCTGCATGATTTCCAGCGCATGTGCATAATCGTTGCGGTGTATGGTAAAAGTGAAGTCGGTGGTTGTGTCTTCAGCTATATTCTGCACGATCATGTCGACTTCGATATTGGCATCCGCTACCGGGCCCAGTATCTGGTTGGCGATACCGGGCTGATCCGGAACACCCAGTATGGTCAACTTGGCCTCATCACGATTAAACGCAATGCCTGAGATCAGGGCTTGTTCCATTGAATCATCCTCAATACTTATCAGGGTGCCTTCGCCTTCTTCAAAGGAAGACAGCACGCGCAACGGTACGTTAAATTTTCCGGCCAGTTCGACAGCGCGGATCTGCAGCACCTTGGAACCCAGGCTGGCCATTTCCAGCATTTCTTCAAAGGTGATCTGTTCCAGCCGCCGTGCTTCCGGTACGACCCGTGGGTCGGTGGTGTAGACACCATCCACATCAGTATAGATCTGACATTCATCGGCGCTCAGTGCGGCTGCCAGTGCGACGGCCGTGGTATCAGAGCCGCCGCGACCCAGTGTGGTGATGTTGCCATGCTCATCTACACCCTGAAATCCAGCCACGACTACGACCTTGCCCTGGTTCAGATCAGCGCGTACGCGCGCACCATCCACTTCTTTAATGCGCGCCTTGTTATGCGCATTATCGGTCAATATATGGACCTGCGAACCGGTATAGGAGCATGCCGGGCAGCCGATTTCTTTCAATGCCATGCTCAGCAGGGCAATGGTAATCTGCTCTCCGGTTGACACCAGCACGTCAAATTCGCGCGGGTCGGGGCGGTCCTGTACTGCTTTGGCCAGCTCCACCAGGCGGTTGGTTTCACCGCTCATCGCTGAGACTACGACCACTACCGCGTCACCCGCATCACGCCGGGCCTTTATTTTCTTCGCCACGGCTTCAATGCGCTCTACGGTGCCTACCGATGTACCACCATATTTTTGAACTATTAAAGCCATTATATCTCTGTGTAGCCCACGTGTGTTTCAATTCGCGCAAAGGGCGCTGATTAAACTACAAATCCAGACAAAATTAAAGGGGAAAGCGGCATTTTCTGCTTTTTTAGGGCTTTTTTCTGACAGGGGGCCCGTTTTACGGTGATTATACTACAAAAAGCTATTTTATCCCCGCCCACCACAGGTAAAGGAAGAGCCTGGCTATCAGGATGCCAGTACCTCGCGCACCCAGTCCGGGACTGATTTCAGTGCTGCATCCAGTGCTGCCGGGTCATTGCCGCCTGCCTGGGCCATGTCGGGCCGGCCACCGCCTTTGCCGCCGACCTGGGTGGCGACTGCGTTGACCAGATCGCCGGCCTTGATGCGTTTGATCTGGTCTTTGCTGACGCCTGCGATCAGGCTGATTTTTTCACCCTTGACCGAGGCCAGTACCACCGCGGCAGAACCGAGCTTGTTTTTGAGCTGGTCTACGGTGTCGCGCAGTGATTTCACATCGGCGCCGTCCAGTCGCGCTGCCAGTACCTGCAGACCATCAATTTCGATGGCCTGGCTACTCAGCTCACTACCGGCCGAGCTGGCCTGCTTTGCCTTGAGTTGTTCCAGCTGTTTTTCCAGCTTGCGATTTTTTTCCAGTAGTTGGCTGATTTTCTCCGGCGCATCGTTTACTGCGCATTTCACCCGTTGCGCTACCTGATCCAGGTTTTTCTCTGTCTCACCTATATATTGTATTGCGCCCTGACCGGTGAGCGCTTCAATGCGTCGTACACCCGATGCAATACCCGACTCGGCCGTGATCTTGAACAGGCCAATGTCACCGGCACGGTTTGCATGGGTCCCACCACACAGCTCGGTTGAGAAATCACCGATTTTCAGTACGCGCACTTCGTCTCCGTATTTTTCACCAAACAGGGCCATGGCACCGGCTTCGACTGCCGAATCATAGTCGGTCACCATGGTGTCGACTGCTGCGTTGTTACGTATCTGTTTGTTAACCAACTGCTCGATCGTGGTCAGCTGTTCTGCCGTGACTGCTTCGTAATGCGAAAAGTCGAAACGTAAACGTTCGGCATCAACCAGTGAGCCTTTTTGCGCAACATGGTCGCCCAGTACTTCGCGTAATGCGGCATGCAGCAGGTGGGTTGCGCTGTGGTTCAGCCTGATTGCATCACGTCGTTCGGTATCGACCTCGGCGCTCAGTGAGTCGCCGCTGTTCAGTTCACCCTGTAGCAGCTTGCCGATATGTGCGATCTGGCCGCCCTTTTGTTTCTGGGTATCGGTGACTTCAAACACGATACCTTTACCCAGTAAACGGCCGGTGTCACCCACCTGGCCACCGGACTCACCGTAGAAAGGTGTGCGCTCAAGATAAACAATGGCCTGGTCGCCGCTTTTAATTGATCCGGCCTGTTCACCGTCACGCACCAGCGCAGTGACCACGCTGTTGTCTTGCAGGTGCTGGTATCCGCTAAACTCGGTTTCACCATCAATTTTCACATTATCGCTACCGGCCGTTCCAAACTGGCTGGCGGCACGGGCACGATTGCGCTGGTCTTCCATTGCCTGTTCGAAACCTTCCATATCGAGGCTCAGGTCGCGTTCGCGCGCGATGTCGGCGGTTAGATCAACCGGGAAGCCATAGGTATCGTACAGCTTGAATGCGGTATCACCGCCAATGGTTTTATCCGATAAATTCTCAATCACATCTTCGAGCAGACGCATGCCCTGCTCCATGGTTTCGGCAAAACGCTCCTCTTCGAGCTTCAGCACCTTGATGACGTGTTTGGAGGCCTTGACCAGTTCCGGATAGGCATCGCCCATTTCAGCCTGTAAGGGTTTGACCAGTTTGTGGAAAAACGGTTTGTGCATGCCCAGCTTGTAACCGTGGCGTATGGCTCGACGTATGATGCGCCGCAATACGTAACCGCGG
>DRJJ01000248.1 GCA_011052255.1 Gammaproteobacteria bacterium
CGCGGTAAAGTGCCGTACGAGTGCAAGCCCGTCACCTACCGCAACCGCCAGTTCTGGATGGATGATATTAGTCACGAGGCTTTTAAAAATGGCATCCATGAAAATAATGGTTTGTTCACAGTGGGCATGTTCGAAGACATGCTTAATGCATCCCACACTTACCGGGGCATGCAAGCCCAGAAAATATCTGCGGTCGAATATGCCGGTAAACAGGTAAAGCCAACCGAGCAGTCTATTGCCCGGCAGCAGCAGATCAACGAAGATCTGCAGATATTTACAACCGATGCGCCCACACCTGAAATCATACCGCTTGGTTATTATGAGCGGAGACAGGAAGCACGTATACAGCATGTTATCAAGACGCTGGTTATGGGCGACCAAAAGTCCATGCCCCTTAAAACACGCGATATTTCCAGTCAGGGGATACAGGTTTGCGCCATGCATCCTTTGCCGTTCGTCGAAGGTGAACAGGTTCTGGTTGATTTCCCAGGTCTGGTTGAAGAATACGGAGCAGAACTGAAACAGGTAAGTTATCGCGTACTACGCATTGCACAACATCATGAAGAATATCGTATGTGTCTGTCATGTGGCGATGGGCAGCTACCCGCACGAAATGCGCTGGATGATTTTGTTGACAGTGTTTTAAGTAGTGCAGGGCGCAGAAAACTCGACACACAGGACAGGCAAATCACCGCAGCCTCCATGTTAACCGAGCTGCATTACATTCTCTCCTCAGGTGCGGTACCTCTGTTCATCTGCACTGATCCTGCATCCGCTGGTGATGTAAAGATATGCACTATTGGCGGCAATAAAAATAATCAGGAAAAACTGGATTTATTCAGCCTTTCCAATAAAAACCATGCTTTTTCTCACATGTCTCATCCACAACGGGTTAAAAAATTACATGAGCATGCCCTTGAAGACGGGCAGCGTGACCCTTTAATGGCAGTATATCGTGAGAACAATAAAGCAGCACCGTCCGTTCTATTTGACTTCGAGCTGGCTGATACAGCCAGCTGGAAACAATTTGTAAAAGACTATGGTTCACGCAACCATTTTCATGTTTTCAAGGTATTGCTGCGCCCGGTCAGCATGCCTGAGTCGCGGAAGATATTGCACAGGATAGAGCGACTTACTGAAAAATCTATCGACGATGCTGAAGACGTTCTCGAAATGGCCCGTGGTATTGTCTCTATGGGTGTATTGATCGATGTAAGCAAAGAAGTGCTGAGCTGGGCTGACGATGGAATTCCTGCATCCAGCCAGCTGGCCGATGACTATGTATCAGTCATCAAATCACTCGCAGCCAGTACTGGCCCTGAGCCTGAAATTATTCAGTTTGGCTATGTTGAACATCGACATGAAGACCGTTACATCGTCGCGCTGGAAACAGAAATTGGCCTTGGGAAAAAATCGTTTTCTGGCACCACGCGCGATATATCCATTCAGGGTATGAGTGTCATCCTGGAGCAGCCCATGCCAGTTGGAGTAAATTGCGGCGACGTGATACGCATCGGTCTTCCTGCATTGTCCAAACGCAGTAAATTACCAGACCTGATGAATATTCCTTATGAAATTTGCAAGCTGTACAAAGACAAAAATAACCTGATGAATTTAAAAAGGACTGGCAATGCCGGGCGTGCCTATACTGATTTTTTTCAGGACCTGATTAAGCGCAACAGTCAACGTATCAAAATAGATATGGAAGACTGGATCAATGCAGGCATTTCCCGGTTGTTTGCGTCACTGGCAGCAGAAAACAGCGCAACCATACCCATACTCGTATACAAGGATATTGAGGCCATGAATACCTTTATTCGTGTTGCCTTGCCTACGGAGCACTCAACTTTTCTGCAGTTTTTTGAGACCAACCCTGATGAATATGATTTCAGTCCCCTGAATGTATCCAGGCGCCTGGCCGAGCTGTCTACACGGCTTCGTAAAGGCGAGAATGCTGAAATGGTCGTCTATATGTTTAAAAGGCCAGGTACCGAAGCACATCAGTTCGAGATTCTGTCGGTAACCGATAGTGAATTTCAGTCAGATGAGAGCCGTAAACTGTTTTTCGAACAGGCCTTGCAACATGACCACTGTGCAGTAAAAGTGCGTGTTGACAAAGCATGTACACCAGAGCGAATAGAAATCAATGCAATGATAGAACGCCTGTATGAGTGCTCTCCATATCAGGCTAACAAGCTAATCCATGAATTTAGTCAATTGTACGCGGTAGGTGACTTGGTCGATGTAACACAGCAGGTTATGGGACATGATTGCCTGCAAAGGGTCACGATTAACACCTTATAATAGTTATAAGATAATGAATAATATAGTTTTATATATTTCTATCGGTTGATTCTATCCACTTGGAGATAGTCTTCGAAAATCTGATTTTCAATATGTTAGAATGAGTCTTTGATTCAGGCTCTAGTGAGACAAGACAGATGCCATCTTATACTGAAGAACAGTGGTTACAGATATCAAGATCAGTTGTACTGATGCTGGATGCATGGCAACTTGATAACTCACAGAAAATCACCTTACTGGGCCTACCCGAGAACACACCCAAGCGCTCAATCAGTCGCTACAAGGACAACACACCCCTGCCTGTCGATGCCGTTGTCACAGAACGCGTTGAGCATCTGCTCGGTATCGCCGACGCCCTGCGTACTACCTACCCAACCAATCAGCGCATGGGCACACAATGGATGAGCAAACCGAACCAAAAGCTTAACCAGCGTTCGCCCATTTCCATGTTAAAGGAGGGAACACTGGGAAACCTTATTTCTATACGCTCGCAACTTGACTGTGTATTCATGTGGGAGACCATGGGCTCGCGCGCCTGATTCCATGCATAGTCTGGTTTTCTGTCCCGAACCGGGTGAGTTGCTGGAATTTAATCAGGGCACACTGCTAGCAGCTCTGCAACAGATCGGGCTGATTTCGAATACCCCATCATCGGCTTCTTCTGGCTGTGCAACAGATTTTCCTGCCGGTGATCGTTTCCTGGATTTGATAATATTCATGGGCTGCTCACCAGCTGTTCAGCTGGAACCGGGTGCGCAGGGCAGTGCACATTGTTATATCAGCCTCCAGCAACATCCATCGCCAGGCCAGCTCTACGCAGGTTCACAATCCCGGCCTGCTCGATGTGGCCTGTGCAAAGCACCAATAGAAACCAGTCGGTTGCTTGGTTGTATTGAAAAGCAGCGCTTGCCAACATGCAGCCAATGTCAGGCAGAGTTAAACTGGTCTGATGTCACATGGAATAAAACCATCGGTATGGCTCGTGTTGCGCTGGTTATCAACAATATTTTCCCACACGAAGCCGTTCCGGCAGATGAGCTGATCAGCACAATTAAAAATGGCAGTGGTATTAACTGGCGCTATTTTTATATTTAGTAACATGCAAATAATAAGGCCCTCTCGGTTGAGAAGGCCTTCTGTTTTGCTAAAGATTTTGCAACCAGGTATCAGTTACCAGGCTTCTTTATTTCCATTAGCTCAATATCAAACAACAAGGTTGCGTTCGGGCCGATTGAATTTCCGACACCATTTGCACCATAGGCCAGATGAGGCGGTATGACTACCTTCCATTTGGAGCCTGATGGCATCATTAACAGCGCTTCTTTCCATCCCGGGATAATCTTGTTGAGCTGGAAGGTGGCAGGTGTGCCGCGCTTAATAGAGCTGTCAAAAATAGTGCCATTTATCAGTGTGCCCTGGTAATGTACAACAACGGTGTCCGTGTCCTTTGGCTTGGGGCCATCGCCCTTCGTCACGATGACATATTGTAAACCGCTGGGCAATTCAACAACACCGTCTTTTTTCTTGTTTGATGCTCGGTATTTTTCACCTTTTTTTAGATTAATGGCTGCCTGGGCCTTTTTGGTTTCTATCATTTTTTGCTGATAGGTAACCAGTGCTGACTGCAGTTCTTCAACCGGTAAGCGTGGCGTTGCTGTCTTCAGAGCATCTTGAACACCCAGTGCAAATGCATCGGGCGGAATTTCCAGTCCCTTTTTCTTGAGGTTAATTCCCAGTTGGAATCCCATAGCATAACCTGCTTTCTGTTCGTCCGATTTCAGCTCGGTTTTCTTGTCGGCCGCGATAGCCGAAATAGCAAATAAGCCGAGGGTTGCTGCCAGTGCAATACGCGCAAACATGTACTATCTCCAATTTGTATTAAGTCGCAATCAGCCAGACAGACTGACCAGTCCCGGGCAAAATCACCGGATCAGCCCATTCTGCGACATTACGGCACACCGGTGCAAGTGACAATCACTAAGTAATGTGATTTTCTAACAAATTTCATACCGTCTGAGGCAAAATAGGACAACAAAAGCACTAGCCATCATATGGCATACTATATATATGGTTAATTAAATTACCAAACAGACAGGCAGTTCATCCATGAAAACGCTATATCAGGGTTCTATTATTCGACTGGAAACAGGGAAGGTAACCATGCCGGATGGTCACAGTTTGTCGGTTGAGGTCGTTCACCACCCCGGTGGATCTGCTATCGTGGCGATTAATGATTTACAGGAAGTGTGTATATTGCGCCAGTACCGATTTATTCTCAATGACTGGATTTGGGAGTTGCCAGCAGGGAAATGTGATAATAATGAAGCACCGATTAAAACAGCAAAACGGGAGCTTCAGGAAGAAGCAGGACTGATTGCCAACCACTGGCATACGCTGGGAGAAAGCATTAGCTCACCGGGTGTATTCACAGAACGAGTCTGGTTTTACCTGGCGACCGGTCTGGAACAGATAGCTACCGCACAAGAGCAGGGTGAGTGCATGGAGGTACACTGGCAACCACTGGACAAACTGGTGATGCGCTGTATGGAAGGTGGTATAGAAGATGGCAAAACCATTATTGGTTTGATGCGTGCCGCTGCCTTTCTTAAGCAGAATCCGTAGCAGCCAGATAGATTGCAGGGCACAGTACAAACACACCAGCTATTTCCATCTCTGGCGTGATAAATACCGGTTCAGCAGGGGTGTTTGAACAAACAAACTGAATATCACAACACCATAACCAATCGACTGAGCAATCCACCAGCCTTCCAGCTCTACAGGTAATGAAAGCGCCAGTGCCGCAGTAATGGCACCCCGCACGCCACCGCCGAACAACACATGCTTGTGCTGTAATGTCAGTTTGTTTGATGGTTGTCCGATGGTAAATACAGGTAAAACCATATATACCGTTATTACCCGGGCAACCAGGACGGCCGATATTCCAGCCAGCAAGGGTATCCAAAGGTCGGTGAAAAATGACAGATTGATCGTCACACCCACCAGTAAAAATGCCAATGCACCAGCAATATACTTCAATACACCCCAAAATGGTAAAACCGTATCAATAGCTGCCTTGCGGTCACGAGCCTGGCTGCTTTGCAAAAAATGCGCAATGGTCAGGCCCACGGTGAGTACCGCCATAATACTCGAGACATGGAACACCGAGTCGGCCAGTACAAAACTGAGGTAGGCGAATGCCAGGCTAACGACCGTGTGGTGTAAAGCCTGGGTAAAATATCGTATTAACAGTCCTGCAAATCCACCCAGTACCAGCCCGGTGACTATCCCGCCTGCCAGTACCCGGCCAAACTCAAGCACCACAAAACCGGCTGATTGTGGCGCGTCTGGCATGATAACGGCACTAATCAATATTCCGAATAACACGATAGCAGTGGCATCATTCAGCAGGCTTTCACCTTCCAGTAACATGACTATACGGGGTGGTGCAC
>DRJJ01000249.1 GCA_011052255.1 Gammaproteobacteria bacterium
ACGCGACAGAGATCGAGGCGCCTGTACGATAGCGATACGGGTATCGCGCCCAAAGGCATCCTTACCCTCCAGCGATATGATAAAGTTCAGACTCTTGTTAATAACACGCGGAAAAGGGTGTGATGGATCAAGCCCCAGCGGGCTCAGCACAGGCCGAATCTCGTTATTAAAAATTCTTTTGATCCACAGGGATTTTTTTTGATCCCATTTTTGTCTGGGCAGAAACCGAACTTTTTTACGGTTAAGTGCCGGAATCAGCTCTTCGTTTAATACCCGGTATTGCTCCGCTACCAGCGCGTGCGCCTCGGTACTTATTCTGGCCAGGCTTTGCTCTGCTGTGAGCCCGTCTGCATCGGTTTTTAACGAAGCAAGTGCTGCCTTATGCTTGAGTCCGGCAACACGGATTTCAAAAAACTCATCCAGATTGGTTGAGGAAATACATAAAAACCGCAAGCGCTCCAGTAGTGGCGTGTTCTCGTCTTTTGCCTGCGCCAGCACCCGCTCCTGAAATTTGAGCAGGCTAAGTTCCCGATTAAAATAATACTCCGGTTTCGTGAAGTCTTTTGGCGTCATAAGCAGGATAACGCACCAGCCAGGAAACCCGTCATTACCGTATTCATACCTCAACCATGTCAAAATCCTCTTTCGCAGCCCCGCACTCAGGGCATACCCAGTTCATCGGCACATCTTCCCAGCGCGTTCCAGGCGCAATACCCTCATCGGGTGATCCCTTGGCCTCATCATATATATAACCACAGATGACACACATATACGTTTTCATGCACTTTACTCCAGATTGATGCCTGTTATTTTCCAACAGCCAGCTATTCAGTGCAAGCCATACGACACCTTGCGCTTATATATCGTTATAATATGATTATATATGCGTGTGACCAGATAAACGATTTTGAAAAACAATGATATGACTCAAACAGTACCCACTATTCTGGTTTTATCCGGGCTCGACCCCAGTGGCGGCGCGGGCCTGCAGGCCGATATAGAAGCCATGGCCAGTCACGGTTGCCATGCCTGCCCGATCATGACAGTCAATACGACTCAGGATACCAGCAATGTTTATGACCTGGTTGCCTGTGATGCCGGGCTGCTGGCCAGACAAATGCGCGCCATCCTGGAAGATATTCCGGTCAGTACCGTTAAAATCGGTCTGCTCAATGATACCTCCGTAATTGAAAGTATCTACCATGTGTTATCCGATTATCCCGACATACCGGTTATTCTGGACCCGGTGCTCAAATCCGGCGCCGGTAGCAGCCTGGTCGATGTGGATGTGCAGCAAAGCCTGATCCGGCTGCTATTACCCCTTACCACGGTCCTTACGCCCAATACGCTGGAAGCACGGCAACTGGCCCCGCATGCAGACACCCTGGATGCCTGCGCCATGGCACTACTGGACATGGGCTGCGAATTTGTTCTGCTAACCGGCAGCCACGAGTCCACCGATAAGGTGACCAATACCTTGTATGGCAATCATCGACTGCTGGAAACCTTTCACTGGCAGCGACTACCGGATGAATACCATGGTTCCGGCTGTACTCTGGCGGCCAGCATCGCCGGTCTGCTGGCCCAGGGAAACGAACCATTCAGCGCCATCCATCAGGCTCAGCAATATACCTGGGAATGCCTGTCTCATGCCTATCGCTCTGGCAAGGGCCAGCTGATCCCCAATCGCCTGTTCTGGGCACACGACGATAACGATGCCGATGACCCGTAAACCCGGCTCAGCAACACAGCAGCCATTGCGCGGCCTGTATGCCATTACTGATGAGCGGTTAATCGAAGCCAGCCGACTGGCCAGTGCGGTGAAAGCGGCCATCAGCGGCGGCGCCAGACTCATCCAGTTCCGTGACAAAAACCCGTCTTCGGCAGCGCGAACACAGCTGGCCGCCGGCGTGCAGGCCGTTTGCGCCGCGCACGGTGTGACTTTGATAATTAATGATGATATAGACCTGTGCAAAAAGATTGGAGCCGCCGGCGTCCATCTGGGCGCTGATGACAGCAGCCTGAAAACAGCGCGCGAACAGCTCGGTACAGGCGCGCTGATAGGCATCTCCTGTTACAATCAGCTCGATCTGGCGCTCAATGCCGAACAAAACGGAGCCGATTATGTCGCCTTCGGCAGCTTTTACAGCTCCGGCATCAAACCCGATGCAGTCCGGGCAGATACAGAAATGCTTAAACGTGCCCGAAACCGTTTATCAATACCGATTGTTGCGATCGGCGGCATTACCCGTGCGAACACCCGCCCGCTGATTGATGCAGGGGCCGATATGGTTGCGGTGATATCGGATGTATTTGGTTCAGATGATATTCAGGCTGCTGCGCAAGAGTTCTCCCGTTTGTTTGATTTATAAAAATAGTTAAAATAATGTCTACACGGGGTACTGGTTACCGGGTAAAAACTTTACACCTGCTGCAACGTCTGCAGTTAAAATAGACAGCTCACATACTGTATTTGTAAGGAACGACCATGCCCCATGCACACGAACTGTTTAAACAGGCCCAGAAACACATCCCCGGCGGGGTAAATTCACCGGTGCGCGCCTTCAAGGGTGTCGGTGGCGAACCGGTGTTTTTCAAGCGTGCTGCCGGTGCCTATGTCTGGTCGGCCAACGATAAACGCTACATCGACTACGTCGGCTCATGGGGCCCGATGATCGTCGGCCATGCCCATGCAGACGTGATCAAGGTCGTGCAACAAACCGCTGAAAATGGCCTGAGCTTTGGCGCCCCTACCGAACTCGAAACACAAATGGCCGACCTGGTCTGCAAACTGGTGCCCTCAATGGATCTGGTGCGCATGGTCAGCTCCGGTACCGAGGCCACCATGAGCGCCATACGCATGGCACGTGGTTTTACCGGCCGCGATAAAATCGTCAAATTCGAGGGCTGCTATCACGGCCATTCTGATTCATTACTGGTCAAGGCCGGTTCCGGCATGCTGACGCTGGGCGTACCCACCTCGCCGGGAGTTCCCGCTGCACTGGCAGAGCACACGATTACGCTGTCATACAATAATCTGGAGCAGGTTAAAGAAGCCTTTGCCAAACTGGGTGGCCAGATTGCCTGCATTATTGTTGAACCGGTAGCTGGCAACATGAACTGCGTGCCACCCGTGGAGGGTTTTCTGCAAGGCCTGCGGGATATTTGCACACAATACGAAAGCGTGCTGATTTTTGATGAGGTCATGACCGGCTTCCGTGTTGCACTGGGTGGCGCACAAGCCCACTACAGCGTAACACCCGATCTGACTACACTCGGAAAAGTGATAGGTGGCGGTATGCCGGTAGGTGCGTTTGGTGGTAAACGTGAAATCATGGAACAAATTGCACCGTTGGGTCCGATTTATCAGGCCGGTACCCTGTCAGGCAACCCGGTCGCGATGGCGGCCGGGCTGAAGACGCTGGAACTGATACAGACACCTGGTTTCTTTGACAAGCTGAACAAAAAAGCCAATACCCTGACGCAAGGGGTTGTAGAGCAGGCAGAACAGCATGGCATTCCCATGTCACGCAATGTTGTGGGCGGCATGTTTGGTCTGTTCTTCACCGATACCAGCCCCGTCACATCATTTGCGGAGGTCAGCGCCTGCAATATTGATCGCTTCCGTCTGTTTTACCATGGCATGCTCGAGGCCGGTGTATATCTGGCGCCATCTGCCTATGAGGCCGGCTTTGTATCCTCTGCACACAGTGATCAGGATATTGCCGATACAATAGACGCGGCAGGACAAGTCCTGAAAAGTCTGTAGTCGTGTAAAACCGATGACGGCCCAGGACTCACCTGACACACTCCGACCAGCTACAGACAAACAAGCCTGATATATGGACAGCAACCTCTCTCACATCCTGCTCTGGTTGCAACAAACGATAACAGCCTACCCGCTGGCAGCAGGGCTGTTTATTTTTACCACCGCTTTTCTGGAATCACTGCTGGTCGTTGGTGTTATTGTACCGGGCGCTATTCTAATGATTTTATTCGGTGCATTAATTGCGCTGGATATACTCAACGGCTGGGCCACTCTGGCCTATGCGGTTACCGGTGCGATTGCCGGGGATAGTCTGAGCTTCTGGATTGGTCGCCGTTACCGTGAGCAGCTGCGTTGCATGTGGCCTCTCACCCGCTACCCGGTGTTACTGGAAAAGGGCGAAGCCTTTTTCACCCTTCACGGTGGCAAGAGTATTCTTTTCGGGCGCTTTGTCGGTCCGGTACGTGCGGTGATCCCGACCATTGCCGGTATGATGGACATGCCTCCCGGGCGTTTCATACTGATTAATATTATTTCTGCACTGGCGTGGGCACCTCTCTATTTACTGCCCGGTCTGGTTTTTGGGGCGTCACTGGAACTGGCATCCGAAATTGCTTTACGTCTGGTTGGTCTGATCTTTGGCCTGGCCATTTTGCTATTGCTGGTACGCAGCCTGGTACGATGGTTATACGCTATTTTCATGCCCCATACCGAGCAGTTGATACAACGTATTATGACCTGGAGCCACCATCATCCGTTCCTCGGTAGATTCGGTTTCTCACTGGTCGACCCACACTCACCTGAGTCTCCAGCACTGGTTATCTTTGCACTGCTGATACCGGTTGTGCTGGTAGCCCTTACCCTGCTCAGCTGGGCCATTAGTGGTACGTCGGCCCACGGTGAAATCGACCTGACCCTCTATCGCACCCTGCAAAGCCTGCGTACCCCTCTCGCCGATGACATCATGGCCACACTGACCCTGCTGGGCAGTAATTTGTTTCTGGCAATCGTGACTCTGGTAACGGCCGCATGGCTTGCCCAAAAACGTTACTGGTCAGCCTTCCGGCATTGGCTAGGTGCCATCGCGCTGGTCACCCTACTGGTTTATGGTCTTAAAATAATCCTGGCTGTACCTCGACCAGAGTTAATTCAGCACGCACTTTCATCGTTTGCGTTCCCCAGTGCACATGCGGCCATGGCTACGGTCGTCTACGGCCTGCTGGCGGTAATCATTACCCGCGATCTGCTAATCCCGTTGCGCCGCAAGATTTATGTACTGACTGCGCTGCTGATCACCAGTATCGCCTTCACCCGCCTTTATCTTGGCGCTCACTGGTTCAGCGATGTACTGGCCGGCCTGTTACTCGGCCTCGGCGTCCTGGCACTGTTTGGCATTGCCTATCGACGGCATGCGTCCGAACCGGTTCCTGCTCGATCTTTGCTGATTATGTTCGCCATACTGTTCCCACTTGGCATCACGGTGCTGGTCATACAGGTCTTGCCACAGGAGCGCCAGCGCTACCAGATACACGTAACACCTCAACCAATTGATCTGGATAAATGGTGGCAGACAGACTGGAGACAGCTTGCGGCGTACCGTAACAAACTCGCAACCCGTCAACTGTATCCAATGAACATACAGTGGCAG